>NZ_SJXI01000124.1:0-10359 GCF_004337455.1 Parafrankia sp. BMG5.11
ACTCTTTTCAGACACCCTCTAGTACTGGATTCCAGTCCTCGCGTACTGCTCGGCCTCACACCGCGTTTACTGCGGCGGGCGCCGTCCTGTTTCAGGAACCGACCCCACACCCTGGCCGCGCGGCTACTTCCCTGCGGGCACCTGGTCCTTGACCTGGTCGTAGCCGACCTTGATGGGCGCATCGGCCGGCGAGTAGATCATGCGGATCACGCCCGTCGGGAACGCCTCCGTCGCCGTCACCTTCAGGTGGTACGGCGTGTCGCCGTCGTCGAACAACCGGCGGCCCTTGCGTGCCGCCACCGGGTGCACCAGCAGGCGGAGCTCGTCGACCAGCCCCGCGGCGAGCAGTTGCCGTACCACGGAGATCGAGCCGGGGATCAGGATGCCCCTGATGCCAGCATCAGCCTTGAGCGCGGTGACGGCCTCGACGACGTCGCCCTCGACCAGCTCGCAGTTGCGCCAGGAGAACTCGAGCGGCTGACGCGAGACAATCACCTTGCGCACGTCCCCGAGCTGCTTGGCGAACGGCGCGTCCTCGCCGCCCGCTGCCTCGCGGGCTGGCCATGCCCCGGCGAAGCTGTCATAGGTCACGCGGCCGATGAGCAGCACGTCGGAGGTGTCATAGTCCTCGGCGACGGCGCGACCCATGTTCTCGTCGAAGTACGGGAAGTGCCAGTCAGGGTTGATCTCAGCCACGCCGTCGGCCGAGATGAACAGCGTGGAGATGACCTTTGCCATGGCGGTGGTCCCTTCGAGTCAGGTGGTGTCTCGGTAGGTAGACCGGCGCGGCAGCCAAATCTCATCGGCCGGCCACGGATCAGCCGGGCCGGTTCACCTATATCTCGGCCCACACGCTGATGCTGAGCGGGCGGATCCGCCCCGGCCCTCCGCGAGCGCACTGTGTCGATCGGGGACAGTCCCGGCACGCGAAGGGGCGTGGAACGCCCTGCCTGAAGCGGATCGGCCGGTCGTCGGATGGCGAGTGGCCGGCCACCGGTGGCGGATGGGAGGCCGGCTGGTGGCGGAGGCCGGAGGCCGCGCCGGGGAGCCTCGGTCAGTGCTTGATCGACCGGTGGTCGGGCGTAGCGTCAGTCGCCGTCGCGACCGTGTAGAGTCACCTCTGGTGCGGGCGAGCAGCCCAGAACCACCACTCGTCCGGGTGGCGGAATGGTAGACGCGCTAGCTTGAGGTGCTAGTGCCCTTTGCGGGGCGTGGGGGTTCAAGTCCCCCCTCGGACACGATCCATTACCCCACGGTAGCGTGGGCCGATTCTTACGGTGGCCTCCACGATGCCCGTCTTGGGCTGGTAGGTCAGGCGCAGGCCCAGTTGCCGGTAGACCTCCGCCTTGTCTGTGGGGTCAGCCTCGATCAAAGTGGCCACTATGTCGCCTAGCGCGTCGACCATGGCGGCGATTTCTTCTCGAGTCATCCTTGCTTCGGCACTTGTAGGTGCCCGAAACTCGTCCGCAGGACCTGACCAGGGCTTCTGTCTCACCCAATGATCGATAGGCCTTCCCCCCGGAGGCGATCGGACACCTGTACCCCTACCGACTACAAGCGCTCTTGACCGGGACACCACCACGTGGATGATCCTGGCCATGGCGGTTCGGCTGATCTATCTCGTCTTCTGTCGGCTGGTGGGCTGGCTGGGGTTGGTGGCTCGCAGCTCGGCGGCGAAGGACGCCGAGATCCTCGTGCTCCGCCACGAACTCGCCGTGCTACGCCGCCAAGTCGCCCGGCCCCGGTTCTGCTGGGCCGACCGCGCCATCCTGGCCGGGCTGACACGGCTGCTCCCGCGGGCGTCCCGGTCGATCCTGTTAGTGCGACCAGAGACGATTCTGCGCTGGCACCGCCAGCTGGTCCGCCGCCGCTGGACCCGACCGCACCGGCCACCCGGCCGACCCTCCACCTCCGCGGAGATCCGCCAACTGATCCTCCGCCTCGCCGATGAGAACCCCCACTGGGGCTACCGCCGCATCCACGGCGAACTCGTCCGACTCGGCTACTCGGTCGGGGCCAGTACCGTCTGGACGATCCTGCGCTCCGCCCACGTCGATCCCGCACCCCGCCGCTCCGGCCCCACCTGGCGACAGTTCCTGCACACCCAAGCCCACGCCATCCTCGCGTGTGACTTCTTCACCGTCGACACCATCCTGCTGAGCAAGCTGCACGTCCTGTTCTTCATCGAACTGGACTCCCGCCGGGTGCACCTCGCCGGGGTCACCCGCCACCCCACCGGCGACTGGGTCACCCAGCAAGCCCGCAATCTGCTCATGACCACAGGCGAGCGGGCGGAACGGTTCCGGGTCCTCATCCGTGACCGCGATACAAAGTTCAGCGCCGCCTTCGACACGTCTTCACCACCGACAACATCAATATTGTGCGGACGCCCACGCGGACTCCGGTCGCGAACGCTTTCGCGGAACGCTGGGTCGGCACCGTCCGCCGCGAGTGCCTCGACCACCTCCTCATCCTCGGCGAACGACACCTCACCACTGTCCTCACCGACTACGTCGATCACTACAACCAGCACCGCCCCCACCGGTCACTCCAGCAACAGGCACCGCTCAGCACCGGCGCCGACCCACCGCCCGAACCCGGCACCTCGGTCGTCCGACATGATCGGCTCGGCGGGCTCATCCACGAATACCGGCAGGCCGCATGACCCGAACCCAGTTTCCGGCACCCACAGGCCTCGGCCGGTTCGGCCGCGCGTATTCCAATTCGACTGCTCCATTGATAGCCTGGCGATATGTCTACACTCAGATTGGGTGGCGCTCTCGTCGATCGAGTGGAAGAGCAGTCGCTTCCAGTTTCACTCGACCTTCTTACCAACGACAGAGCGCTCATCTCCCGTCGAATTACCCAGCTGCCCGACGGATTTCTGGACAGGAAATCTATGACTTTCCAGTTCTCGAGCCATAGCTGGGTCGTGAGGGTTGACGGCCTTACCGTGCTCATCGATCCTTGTACCGGCAACGGTCGCAAGGGAAGAGGGCCCTATTTTGACGACCTGAAAATTCCGTATCTGGACCGGCTAGCCCGGACCGGTGTGTCAACCGATACAGTCGACGTCGTTTTCTGCACCCACCTTCATCACGATCACTGTGGCTGGAACACGAGGCAGGTTGACGGGGCATGGGTACCGACATTCCCCAACGCGGCCTACATGTTCGTTGACCAGGAGTACCGGCGGTGGGACACCGCGAATCCGGTCCGACATCCCAACGACTTCAACCCCGACGTCTTTGACGAGTGTGTACGGCCGATCGTCGACGCGGGTCTGGCTCAGATCGTCTCCGTACCCTACAAGGTCTCACCGAGCCTGAGCGTCGAGCTTGCGGCGGGCCACACGGTCGGACACGCGGTGCTACGCCTTGCTTCCGATGGCGTGCGGGCATACTTCAGCGGGGATGCGTTCCACCATCCGATCCAGCTGACTCGACCGGAGCTTCACCTGCCCGGGTGCGATGATCTGGCGACCGCGATCGCCACCCGACGGGGACTGGCACAGCGGGCGCTCGACGAGGGCGCGTTCCTGTTCCCGGCGCACTTCCCCGCACCACACTACGGCCGCCTCGCCCGCGACAGACACGAGGTGTACTTTGTGCCCGGCGGCGCCCCATACACCGATGACGAACAGGCCTCAGCCAGAACTTAGAAGATTGAGTGATGTAGACCGCGACATAGTAGAAGACACCCTGGGAAGTCGAACGACAGCGACGCTCGCACGGCTACCTCCCTGACGCTGACGGGTCTGTTGCGTTCTGGGAAGGTGCGGCGTGCCGGCACCCGCACGGGTCCGATCGTCAGACGGCGAGTGCGAGCTCGACAAGGGCAGCGGACAACAGTCTGCGCGGGTCGGCATCGACGGAGAGTTCGTAGTGGCCGCGGCAGTTCACCGCGTCGTTCGACGCGGTCCTCGCCGATGCCGGTATCAACGCGGTCAAGATCCCACGCCGAACCCCCGGGCAAACGCCTACGCGGAACGGTCCGTCCAGACGGTCCGGACCGAGGTCACCGACCGTACGCTGATCTTCGGCGAACGGCACCTGCGCACGGTCCTGGCCGAGTACGCGGCCCACTGCAACGGACAACGACCTAACCGCGGCCGCGACCTTCAACCACCACGACCCGACCACCCCGTCGCCGACCTGACCCAGGAACGTCAAACGCCAGCCCATCCTCGGCGGCCTGATCAACGAATATGAGCGGGTCGCTTAACGGCGCAGCTCAGGACCGGTAGCACAATTCTGGCACGCACACGTAACGGCGCCTGACGACCCCCCACTGGCGATCACATCATCCGTAACAGGTCAGCTCACAGGCCGAGACCCGGATTTTGGAGCCCCACAGGCGAAAAACGCCACGAAATGCGAGAGTATTCACTTACCTGGGTGCTGAGGTGTAGGCGTACTGCAGATTTCGTATCCGGTCGATATTCTGGTCAATTAACGGGCTCTACATCCCCCTGGTCCGCTGTGGCGTCGATTCGACGCCGCCCGTTAGGAAGTCCGCAAGGTCGTCGAGAAGTTCATGGAAAGGCGCGGGTAGCTCACCGGCCTGCATTGCCGTTTGATAACGAGACAATGTATGCACCGTGGTGGTCATAACGATCATCCAACGTTCGTCTAGGACGGATTTTCGATGTTCGGGCAGGAGTCGATGTAGCAGGCTCATGAAGGTATTTACAGTGCTGGCGGAGACCGAACCTTCGAGGCCTATGTATCCTCCATATTCAATTATGTACCGTGACAAGAAAGCTAAGTAGTAGTTACCATCCTCCAGATGGCTGGCAAGGGACAGTATGAATCCCTTGACCAGATCGCGGACCTGTGGAGGCTCGCCTTTGGCGATCAGGTCTGCGAGTATTTCGGCCCGGACTCGCTCGCTCACGGAGGCGCGATAGGAGATGATCGCCTTGAGTAGGCTCTCGCGGTCACCGAAGTGATACTGGACGGCGGCGTTGTTCTTTTGTCCTGCGGCCAGGCCTATATCGCGCAGAGGGACAGCCGCGATGCCACGTTCCGCGAATAGCTGTTCAGCTCGCTCCAAGATGATTTGACGCGTTGTCATGCCTTTGGAGTTGAGCCGGTCCCGACCTCCTGGCCGCGCTCCATCCGAGACATCATTCTGGCGTGGTGGCATACAAAAATCTTACACTACGGCAAAATAGTATTGTCACGTTCGTATTAAACTAATCTGATTAGAATCAAGTGAGAATCCGTTTGGCGTGGCGACGCCACCGTCTTACGTCGCCCCCTGGTTCGCGAGGCTACTCGACCGGGTGCCAGCGGCTGACGCTGGTGACTTTGATGCCTCCGGCCCTCCTCGGGATCATCGAATTTTTAAGCACATGTTTTTAAAAAGTGTTGACAGGATAACCTAGTAAGGCTAAGATTCTCTTCCGTAAGAAGGGTGTACCTGAGTGATGTTTCGTGGTGTGTGAGGAGCAGATCAACGGCGCGGTATGCGCTGGCGGTCTGCCAGGAAGCTGTCATGCTACGACGGAATCTCACCAGAGGGGGCGGATGGGCGGGTGTGTCGGGCCTGATGCCTCAGAGCGCTCCGGTGCAGGTCCAAGCACTGACGAAAGGTCGGCCATGTTTCGTAAGGGGAGATTAGTGCCACTGCTATTGTGTGCAGCGAAGCGTTCCTGTTGGGGGCGTGTGGCGGCGCAACCCGGGGCGCGGGGTGCCTCTGGCTGAGCCGGTCGCTGGAGGGTGCGGACGGATCCTCCGCCCCGGGATCGACGCTTCCTGGTACCGGTCGCCATGGCACCGCCTACGCTCTCCGGTTCGTGTGGACTGGCTTGCCTGGGGGCTACCGACGCCGCGCTCGGCATAGGAACGGAGGGTCGGCCGATGGCCACGCTCCGGACCATTCGACCGTCGTCGATCGCATGGAAAACCGCCAGATACAGCGAACCCACGCGGGCCTGACCGAACTCGGTTGACTTCATCGAGTGAGTTCTCATCGTGCGGTCGTCTGGACACGCCGCTGTGTCCCATCACGACCACCCGGGTCTCACGGTTTTTCTTCATAGCAGACTCCGACGGGACCCCCATCTAACTACAGGAGTTCGGCGGCGCGAGGAGCCGACTCGCCGAGCTCTTCGGACCGCCAGCAGATAGCTGACGGAACCCTGCGGCAAGGACAGAAAGGAAGACCGTGACGTTGTTACCGGGTCGATCCAGGGCGATAGTGTGCGGAATCGCACTATCCGCGGTGGCCGTTTTATCCGGCACCTCTGCCGCCCAGGCGGAGCCAGGAAAACCCGACCGGGAAAAAATCCTCGAGATCAACATGACCAACACCCCGGATTTCAAGGAGGGACAGCCGGCAGTCGCCATCAACCCGAAGAACCCCAAGAACCTGGTCTTCACCTCGACTATCTTCCTTCCGCATCCGGGTCTCTATCCCACCGGGGAGTGCTTCCTCGCCCACTCCCAGGACCAGGGCCAAACCTGGACGCGGGTGCCCTGGCCCCTCGGCGACCGACCTCAGTGCGGCGAACCGAACGTGGCCGTCGACGCCAAGGGAACCTTCTACATCCTCAACAACCAGGTCGGCCCTGACTCCACGGCCAATGAGACGAACAGCGTCGTGGTCTCCCGGTCGCTCGACGGCGGTCGGACGTGGTCCGGTCCGGTGAAGACGCCGCTCGTGCTCAGCGGCGCGCCCAAGCTCCGCGTGGACGCCGCGACCGGCAAGGTCTACGCGGTGGGCGGCCTCGAATGGCAGTACCCGAGCGCGGTGTCCGTCAGCGCGGACCGTGGTCAGACCTGGGGCCCGTCCAGGGTGATTCCCGGTCCCCGACCCTGTGTCGTGGTGTCTCCGCAGCGTCCGCCCGCCTGCGGCTACCCGGGTCGTCAGCTCGCCGTCCACGACGGAATCCTGGTCTCCGCGAGCCAGGAGAGCGTAGTGACGCTGCATGTCAGCCGCGACGATGGGCAGACCTGGACGGACCTCCCAGTGACCGACGGCAAGGGGACTCCGGTCCCGGCAGGAAGTGGACCGCTCCTGCCGGTCCCGCAGCAGCGAGGTGCTGCCGACCCCATCCCCTGGGTATCGGCCGACCCCTCACAGTCCGGGCGATTCGCCGTCATGGTCCCCAGGGAGGCCAACCTTGAGGTATACGTCACCAAGGATGCCGGTAAGACCTGGACCGGACCGGCCGTGATCGCAGCCCCAGATGCCCAGCGGCCGTGGATGGACTTCGGCCCGAAGGGGTATCTGGGCGTGATGTGGAGGACAACCGCGGTCGACGCGTTCTCCGTCGTCTCCTTCGATCACGGACGATCGTTCAGCGCCCCGGTGAAGGTGAACCGCGAAACCGCGCCGGCCGCGCACGCCGGACCTCCCGGTGACCGCTGGTCCTGGATCGCCCTGGACGACAAGTACGCCTACGTCACCTGGTCTGACGGCCGAGACAACGACCTGACCGAACTGGACGCGATCTTCAGTCGGGTTCCGCTCAGTCTTTACCGCAAGCCTGGACGCTGAGCCGACGCTCTGCGAGAGCCGGCCGGGTCGACCTGCGAGGTCGGGGTCGACCCGGCTGCCCGGACGGCGAGGATTGATCCCAGCGCGACGAGGGTCATCAGCTCTGCGGCACTATCACCGGGGGAGGGGCCCCGGCTCCCCGGCGCGGCGAAGAGAGCCGAGAAGCTGTTTAAGGAGGTCCCTGAGATGAGCCGTGCCATCGTGTTCAACGGCGACGAGACCTGGGAGGAACGCGACCTCCCCGTCCCCGACCCCCAGCCCGGCGGCGCCGTCCTGCGCGTCGAGGCCACCGGCCTGTGCCACAGCGACATCGACCACTTCCGCGGCCATGTCCACACCTCCTGGGGCGGTGCCTTCCCCTCCATCGCCGGCCACGAGATCGTCGGCCGCATCGAGAAGATCGACACAGCCACCGCTCACGAGTGGGGTGCCACCGAAGGCGACCGGGTCGCCGTGCGCGAACTCCTCGTCACCCCACAGGGCTACCGGATCTACGGGCACGACTTCTCCGTCGACGAGGGTTCCGGCCTGCACGGCGGGTTCGCCGAACACCTCGAGCTCCTCCCCGGTTCCCAGGTCTACCGCCTGCGCGAGGACCTCCCCGCCGAACAGCTCACCGTCTTCGAACCGCTGAGCTGCGCGGTCACCTGGGTCGCCCCCGTCCGTCAGGACGACGTCGTCCTCATCGAGGGGCCCGGCCACATGGGTATGGCCACCATCGTCGCCGCCCGCGCAGCCGGAGCATCCACCGTCATCGTGACCGGAACAGCCAAGGACCGGTTCCGCCTCGACTGGGCACTGCGCGTCGGCGCCGACCACACCATCGACGTCGACACCGAGGACCCGGTGGGACGGGTCCGCGAACTCACCGACGGCCGGATGGCCGACGTCGTCATCGACGCCGCCGCCGGCAACCCCGTCACCGTCAACCTCGCCATGGACCTCGTCCACAAGGGCGGCCACGTCGTCATCGCCGGGATGAAGGACCGCCCCCTCGAAGGCTTCCACAGCGACTGGATCCCCACCCGACGGATCACCCTGCACCCCGGCGCCGGCCTCGACACCGAGGGCGCCGTCGACCTCATCAACGCCGGCAAGGTACCTACCGCCGACCTGCTCGGCGACACCTTCCCCCTCGAACGCTTCGAGGACGCCTTCGCCCTCCTGACCCGCAAGGTCCCCGGCCGTGACTCGATCAGGATCGCGCTGCGGCTCAGTTGAGACGTCGACGTGACGGGAGGACCGAAACTGATGCACTGGCCGACAGGTCGTCTCGGGTGGTTCGAGTCGGAGCGCGGCGCGGCCGGTTCAGACCGAGGCCGCGTGACACGACTCCGCGGGGTTTCGTCCCGATGAAGATCCGATGCTTCTCGCACGTCGGGATGACAGTGACCGATCTCGATCGCTCGGTGGCCTTCTACACGGAGGCGCTTGGTTTTCAGGTGTACTTCGAGGCCCGCGGCGACACCTGGGGACGGGTCGGGCTCGGGGTCGACTCGATGATGCTCGAGCTGTTCAGCCCCCATCCGACCGGACAGCCCCTGGAACCGGTCGACATGCTCTACCCGGCGCCCTACGGCCGACCGAAGATAGCCCTGACCGTGGCCGACGTCGACGCCGCCCACGACGAGCTGGTCGACCGGAACATTCCTGTCATCGGGCCGGTCAGCGCCACCGGGAAGTCAAGACTGATCTTCGTTCTCGACCCGGACGGCACTCTGATCCAACTGCACCAGTTCGAGGACGGACAAGAACGCGTGACGGACCTCTTCAGACACTGACACCGACACGCCTCCGTCGGGTTCGGAACACCGGTAGTCGGACACTCCCCGTCGCCCGGACGGGATGGCACCGCGCAGATCCCGCGCGGAGCGGAGAGCTTTCCCGACCAACGCCAGCCGAGGAGAACGGTTGATGTTACAGACCACCGTCACCCCTGTTGGACTCTGTTGCCCTATTGCTGGGCGCTGAGGCCCTCACACCTCGCGAGTGGTGATCATGGAGGATGGTGCGGAGCGGCTGGCCCTGACCCTGGTCGCGGGAGGAGTCGGTCGATGTCGATGCAGCCACGTCCGTTGGCCGCAGGTTCCTGAACAGACCGCGGCGGTGGCCTGTGCGGCGTTCCCGAAAGGCACACTGGCAATCCGTGTTCGCGATGAGCTGCCCGAGTTGTTTACTGATGAGCAGTTCCTCGCGGCGTTCGGCGTGCGCGGTAGACCAGGCATCTCACCGGGGCAGTTGGCGCCGGTCACGGTGTTGCAGTTCGCAGAGAACCTCACCGACCGGCAGGCGGCCGACGCGGTACGGGCGCGGATCGACTGGAAATACGCCCTCGGTCTGGATCTGACCGACGCAGGGTTTGATCACACGGTGTTGACCGGGTTCCGGCAGCGGCTCATCGACCATGGTCTGGAAGAGAAGGTACTGGACCTGCTGCTGGCCCGGCTATCCGAGTTAGTACTACAGCCCCAGTTATCTCTATGTAGCTGCCGCCGGTGTGGCGGTTACTTGAGCGGCGCGGATCCGGGTCTGGAAGTGGTAATGGCGGGCGCGTGCCTGGTGGCTGCGACGCCAGTCCGACCACCAGGTGATCACGGCCGATGGGATGGCGGCCTGTCCGAAAAGGGCAATGACGTGACGGATCTCGTTGAGGGTGAGTGGGGCCATCATGGCTCTATCCGGTTCCGGCTGCTCGGCGATCGGGAGGCCGCCGGGAAGGCGCTGGTATCCCACCGCGGTCGTCGCTGGTGGGACGGCCGGCGGGTTTTGTTCGCGGTTTCTCAGCGCGGTGACAGCGAGCCAGGCGTGGGCGAGCATCGCCAGGGTGATGTGCCCAATGGCCATGCTTTAAGT
>NZ_SJXI01000125.1:0-2947 GCF_004337455.1 Parafrankia sp. BMG5.11
AGATTCAGGACAGGTACTCAGAGGGCGTGGAGGTTCTCCCATGAGCCGGGCCATCGTTTTCAACGGCGACGAGACCTGGGAGGAACGTGATCTGCCGGTGCCCGATCCCCGGCCGGGCGGAGCTGTCCTTCGGGTGGAGGCGACCGGCCTCTGCCACAGCGATATCGATCATTTCCGGGGTCATGTGCACACGTCCTGGGGCGGTGCGTTCCCGTCCATCGCCGGTCACGAGATCGTGGGCCGGGTGGAGAAGATCGACGCCGCGGCGGCCGCCGCGTGGGGCGTCGGGGAAGGTGACCGGGTCGCCGTCCGCGACATCGTGGTGACCCCCGCCGGTTACCGCATCTACGGGCACGACTTCTCCATGGACGAGGGCTCCGGCCTGCACGGCGGATTCGCGGAGCACCTCGAACTGCTGCCCGGTTCCCAGGTGTATCGCCTGCGTGACGAACTCCCGGCCGAGGAGCTCACGGTCTTCGAGCCACTGAGCTGCGCGGTGACCTGGGTGGCGCCGGTGCGGCAGGACGATGTCGTGATCATCGAAGGTCCCGGCCACATGGGCATGGCCACCATCGTCGCTGCCCGCGCGGCCGGAGCCGCCACGGTGATCGTGACCGGGACGGCGAGCGACAGATTCCGCCTGGACTGGGCGCTGCGTGTCGGTGCCGACCACACCGTCGACGTCGACAACGAGGACCCGGTCGAACGGGTACGCGAGATCACCGACGGCCGGATGGCGGACGTGGTGATCGACGCCGCGGCGGGAAACCCAGTGACGGTGAACCTGGCCATGGATCTTGTGCACAAGGGTGGGCATGTCGTCGTCGCCGGGATGAAGGACGGCCCGCTCAAGGGCTTCCACAGCGACTGGATCCCCACCCGACGGATCCCCCTCCACCCCGGCGCGGGCCTCGACACGGAAGGAGCGGTCGAGCTCATCAACGCCGGCCGGGTACCGACCGCCGACCTGCTCGGCGACACCTTCCCCCTCGAACGTTTCGAGGAGGCGTTCGCCCTCCTGTCACGAAGGACACCGGGCCACGATTCGATCCGGGTCGCCCTGCGCCTGTGCTGAACACCGCCGTCCCGGAAACCGCCGATGGGGAGGAACGAATGCCGGAGATCCGATGTTTCTCGCACGTCGGGATGACGGTGGCAGACCTCGACTGTTCAGTGGCTTTCTACACCGGTGTGCTTGGATTCCAGGTCCTTTTCGAAGTACGGGGAAAGGCATGGGGACGCGTCGGCATCGGGATCGACGCGATGATGCTCGAGCTGTTCAGTCCCCATCCGACCGGCGGCCCCAATCCGACCGGGCAGGCCCTGGAACCGGCCGACATGCTCTACCCCGCGCCCTATGGTCGCCCGAAGATAGCTCTGACGGTGGCCGACATCGACGCCGCCTACGACGAGCTGGTCAAGCTGTCCGTTCCCGTCATCGGGCCGGTGACCGACACGGGGAAATCAAGACTTTTCTTCGTTCTCGATCCGGACGGGACGCTGATCCAGCTCCATCAGTTCGATGGGGGGCAGGAACGCGTGGCAGAACTCTTCGGTCGCTGAGATCAGCGTGTCGCAGCAGCCGGTGGGTGGCATCGGCGCGGATGTTCTCACACGCGGATCAGGGTCCGTTATCGAGCAAGGGCAGCAGTTCTTGAGGAGGTTCGCTGATGTTAGGAAACGAACACACGGGAGTCGGGAACGCGGGGTGCGCCCGATGAGCACGCCGGTCGCCACCGCCCCGCCCACCGTCATCGTCGACGTGACCGGCCGTGTGCCGATCGACGGCCCGCACCACATCGCGACGTGGGTCTTCCCGCCCCCGACGCCGCTGGCGGGCCCGGTGCCGCTGCTGTTCTGCCTCCCGGGTGGTAGCTACACGAAGGCGTACTGGCATCTGGACGTCCCCGGCCGCACCGGCTATAGCTTCGCCGAGCATCTGGCGGCTCAGGGCATGCTCGTCATCGCTGTCGACCACCTCGCCACCGGCGAGAGTTCCCGGTATCCGCGGGCCGCCGAGCTCACTCCCGACGTCGTCGCCGCGGCGAACAACACGGCGCTCTCCGACCTGGTGGAACGCGCGGAGAAGGGCTTGCTCCTGCCCGGCCTGGGGCCGGTCGACGTCGGACCGGTCATCGGTGTTGGTCACTCGATGGGGGCTATGCTCGCCGTCTTCCAGCAGTCGCTGCACGGCAGCTTCGATGCCATCGCCCCACTCGGCTACGGCACGGTCGCGCCCTTCGCCGCCTATCTGGCCGGAGACGACCGCACCCGTATACCCAGCCTCGAGTCCATCATGGTCCCGGCTCGGGCCGGCGCCTACGACGAGCCGTTCAAGTCCGACCGGGCCAATCCCGTCATCCGCCGCCATTTCTACTGGGAGGACGTCCCCGCGGACGTCATCGCCGCCGACGACCTCACGAGTACCCATCTTCCGGGCGTGACTGGGCCGCTGTCGATCGTCCCGTTCATCACCTCGGACCATGCCGGACGGGTCCGCTGCCCGGTCTTCATCGGCCTGGGTGAGCGTGACTCCACCCCGAACCATCACGACGAAGCCCGTGCCTACAGTTCCTCCGACGACATCACGCTGTTCCGGCTCCCGAGGTCCGGACACTGCCACAACACCGCGGGCACCCGCCACCAGCTCTGGGACCGCCTGGCGCGATGGGTCCGTGCGCTACCCGCGACCACCGCTGTCACATCGTCAACCTGAGGTCGTCCAGTCTGCCGCGCGAACCGGGTTCATCTGCTCCGCGGCGGGCCTGGGCTGGGAGGCCAACCTTGCTGCTACTCAAGGAGTACCTCGCCATCATCGACTTCGACGAGGCGGCGAAGTGGGCGGTTGAGCACGGCAAGGCCGACTACATGTGGAGCAAGCAGGGGGCGGCGCAGCCGGCCGTCGCCAGGGTTGAAGGAGACTCATGAGATATCGCAGATTCGGAAC
>NZ_SJXI01000126.1:0-1936 GCF_004337455.1 Parafrankia sp. BMG5.11
GGGCATTGCGAGTCACGCAATCCAGCCTTCGCCGTGTCACATGGGTACCACGGAGCGCCGCCTCCACCGCCTGAGCACGGCCGCCGCTTCAATGGCATGCTGCTGTCCCCTTCACCTTTCGGATCCAGGTAAGCCATCGAACCCAGGAACCTCCCTCCGAGTCCCTCCCGGCTGGGCCGGGGATACAACCAGGCGCCTCATGGCGCACTACCAACGGTCCGCGACGTGCAGGTGCGCGCCATGCCAGCCGGGCACGTACACCTGCGTCCTGGTCTTCGGGTCGCGAACCCACCGGCCGCACTTGTACTCCAACTGGCGGCGCAGTTCGCCCATGCCGACGTCGGAGACCGCCTTCGCCAGGTTGTGGTTACGCACCATGCCGGCGACGTGCAGATCCTCGATGACCACCGTGTGGTGGGTCCGGGCGAGGTTGGCAGTGACCTTGTGTAGCCCGTCGCGCCGCTGGTTGGCGGTGTGGGCATGCTGTTTCGCCAGGTCGGCGGCGAGCTTGCGCCTGCCGCTGCTGCCCGGCTGTGACCGGGCGTAGGCGCGGGAGGTCTTGCGGAGCTTCTTCTCGGCCCGCACGGCATGCTTGGGGTTCGGGACCTTCTCACCGGTCGACAGGACGGCGAGGTGCTTCACGCCCAGGTCGACACCGATCACACCACCAGTGGCCTGCCGGGCGGACGGCCCGTCGGGGATCTCCCGCTCGACCTGCACGGTGAACGACACGAACCAGCGGCCAGCCGTGCGGGACACGGCCGCGCCGAGGAGGCGGGCACGGCCGTCGCCGAGCAGAGCGGTGAGCGCGCCCATCGGCTCGTGGACCTTCACCCGGCCGATCCGGGGCAGTTTCACATGCCGGTCCCCGTCCGGACCGTAGGAGCCGGTGGTGTACCGGAACGAGTCACGGGCCTTCCCGCGCTTTTTGAACCGGGGGAAACCGACCGTGCGGCCTTTCCGCTTGCCCGTGCGGGAGTCGGAGAAGTTCTTCAACCCGGCGGCCAACTGCGCCAGCCCGGCGGAGAACGCCTCCTTCGAGCACTCCGCCCACCACGGCGCGATGTCGTTCTTCACCGTGTTCCAGGCCAGGCGCAGCGCGGGCAGCGTCCACGGAACCGCGGTGAGCAGGTCGCCGGCCAGCCCGTAGGACTCCTCGGCCTCGCGCTGCGCCAGCGCGGCCTTCACCCGAGCCAGGCCCCAGTTGAACGCGAACCTGCACGCGCCCGCGTGCCGACGCAAGCCGGCACGCCCGATGTTGTTCGG
The DNA here is from genome assembly GCF_004337455.1 of Parafrankia sp. BMG5.11. Taxonomy (NCBI): domain Bacteria; kingdom Bacillati; phylum Actinomycetota; class Actinomycetes; order Frankiales; family Frankiaceae; genus Parafrankia; species Parafrankia sp. BMG5.11. Next base: position 1,267 of record NZ_SJXI01000126.1, read on the forward strand.
GTCGAGCGCGAACCGGTACGCCTGCAGCGTCGTCTTCACATGGCTGCCTCGGTGGCGGCCGCGACGGCGCGAGCGGCCCGGTTCGCGGCGCCGCGGCGGCCATAGAGCCGGGCGCACATCGACGTCAGGATCTCGGTGATGTCCCGTACCAGGTCGTCGTCGACCTCCGAGGGATCGACGACGAGCAGCCGCCGGCCGCTGGCGGCAAACGCGGCCTCGACATACTCGGCACCGAACCGGGCGCAGCGGTCCCGGTGCTCGACGACGATCGTCGTCACCTCCGAGTCACCCAGCAACGCGAGGAACTCCCGGCGGTGCCCGTCCAACGCGGAACCGACCTCGGTCACGACCTTACCGACGGCCAAATTCTGGCCCGCAGTCCAGCGGACGATCCGGGCGACCTGCCGGTCAAGGTCCGATTCCTGGTCAGCGGACGAGACACAGGCATAGACCGCCACCGTCCCCGACGGGACCGATCGCGCGGGCTCGTCGACGAGGATCAGCCCGCCGACCCGACGGGCAGGAACCGGAAGCCTGCCGTCAAGGAACCACTGTCGGGCGGTGGAGTACCCGACTCCGTTCGCCGCAGCCCACTCCTTGAGGTTCACACCACCACCATACAGCGCTATCTGACACCATCCAGCGCTAACACGACAGCAGATTTCACCCC
>NZ_SJXI01000127.1:0-5519 GCF_004337455.1 Parafrankia sp. BMG5.11
TGCGCGCCACGTGTCCCGGTCACCACGACCATGACTGACCGTCGCTGGGTCTCGGTCGAGGAGCGGGCGCTCCGGACGAGACGGTGAGCGTAACCGTCGAGCCAACCGCTACGCGCTGGCCGGCGCCGGGCCTGCTTCTGATGACCTGGCCTGCGGGGACCCGTGTGCTGGTCTCGAAGGTCCCGTTGACGGTGAGGCCGAGGTTCTTCAGGCGCTGGCGGGCGGTGCCATAGATCTGGCCTTCGAGTCCGGCCGGAATCACGACGGTGGCCGGTCCGGAACTGACGACCAGCGCGACCTCGCTCCCGCGTGCGACGCGTTGTGGATGTGCGGGGACGCTTCGGATCACCTGACCGGAGAGTCGATCGTCACTGAGCTCGGTGGACGCCGTCACCACGAACCCCGCCGAGGTCAGGGCGCTTTTGGCCTCCTCCTCGGTGCGCCCGACGACATCGGGGACCTCGACCTGCGCGCTCCCGGAACTGAGGGTCAGCCGCACCGCACCGCCTGCGGGGACTCGCCGACCATCGGGCGGATCCTGGGCAACCACCTGACCAGCGGCGACCACGTCGCTGGTCACTGCCTCGGCTCGCACCGGGCGCAGCCCGAGAGCCCGCAGCGCTTCCTCGGCGTCGGCGACCGCGCGACCTGTCAGTAGAGGTACGGCCACCATGGGTGATGGCTGCGCGCCGTCCGCCCTCGGCGAGGAACCGGGACCGCCGGCCTCTCCAAGGGCGAGCAGGACGCCCAGAAGCACGAGCACCCCGACAAGTCCCAGGGCGACGATCTCCCGCCGGCTACCGTCCGCCAACGATCCGCCGAATGTGCTCAGCAGCCTCCACGCTCGGACCCGGCGCCGCGTCGGGACCGCCGGCGTGACGCCTGGGCCCGAGGGCTCTGGCCCTGGGACACCCGCGGAGCCGACGCTGAGGCCAGGACCGCCAACTCCAGGCGCCACGAAGTCGCTCGGTGCCATCGACGCGGTCTCATCGGCCTGAGCGGCGTCGTCGACCTCGATCGACCTTTCAGGCGCGGCGGCCGGGAGGTCGGTTCCGGAATCGGAGGCGCCCACCATCGTGGTGTCGGCGTCGATCTCGGTATCGGTTTCGGAGGTGACGTCGGTCTCGTCCGTCGACACCGCCGGCAGGGGTGAGACGACCACTGGTGAAGCCTGGGTCGCCGCGGTCAGCAGCAGGTTGTAGAGCTCCTGAGCGGATGGGCGTGCCGCGGCTTCTGAGCGCATCGCCGCAGCGACGACCGCGAGCAGGGGCCTGGGGATACCGCTCAGGTCCGGCCGCTCGTGCACCACCCGGTAGAGCAGTACCTCGGGCCGACCGGTGCCGAACGGCGGCCGGCCGGTGGCCGCGAAGACCACGACGCCACCCCAGGCGAACACGTCGGCGGCGGGGTCCACCCCCTCGCCGCGGGCCTGCTCGGGTGCCATGAACGCCGGTGTGCCGGTCGATGTGCGCGAGAGCTGGGTGGTGCCGTCGAGGGCATGAGCGATACCGAAGTCGATGACGAGCGGCCCAGCTCCGGACAACATCACGTTTGATGGCTTCAGATCGCGGTGCACCATCCCCGCACCGTGAATCGCCGTCAGCGCCGTGGCGACGGCGATCGCGATCCGTTCGAGCTGCGCGGCACCGAACGGTCCGCCGCTGTTGACCGCGTCCCACAGCGTCGGGCCGTCGACATACTCGGTGACCAGGAACGGCCGGCCAGCGTCCGCCCCGACGTCAAGCACCTCCGCTGTGCAGAAGCGGGCGACCCGTCGGGCGAGCTGGGCCTCTCGATGGAACAGGCGGAGGAACTCCGGATCCGCGGCGAGGTCGGATCGGACGACCTTCACCGCCACCTGCCGCCCGGCCGGTGAGCGGCCCAGGTAGACGCTACCCATGCCTCCACGCCCCAGTAACCCGAGGAGCTGGTAGTCGCCGATCCTTGTCGGTTCCTCCGCCGACAGCGGCACCATCGGCCGGGTCAGCTCTGATCGGTTCGCGGCGGGGCGTTCGTCAGGGGATGCGGCTTCCGTATGAGCGTGGTCGGATGCCGTCGGTCCTGGGGATCCCACCGCCGGCGCTCCGGTTTCGCGGCTGGCCCCGCTCCCGTCGGTCTCCTGGGTGTCTTCCGTGCCGTGGATGTCTCCGGCCTCGTCGGACTCCGCCTGACCGTCAGCGGGTGAAATCACCGGCACTCCGCCGCATCACAAGCACAGCTTGCCTCCCCCCGAGGGCCCTGACGTCGATGATGTTGCGCCGTATCCTTATCACGGCGACATCACGCTCCGGTCGGAGGCTTGCCACGAGCACCGACCTGGCGTCCTCCATCCGAGTTGCCGAAGTCCATCCTGCCCGACAGCGACCAACCTCGCCGAGGCGCACCGGGCAGTGAGTGATCCGGATCAGGCGAACGCAGAGCCCGCCGGGGCGTCGGTAGACACGGCGCCGATTGATCGTGAAGGCTAGGTCCATGAGGCTGGCCGAATTGGATCGGCCGGTAGTCGAGTTCGCCTGTCGCCCCGGGCGGAGTTCACCTGCTCTTGTGTCAGTCCCCGAGCATCGCTGAGGTCCGCCCCTTCTATCCCGGCCCGCGTCAGGTTTGCCGCGCCCAGCCAGGCTTCGGTGAGGCTGCCGCGAGGAGCTCGGAGCCCGCGCAGTCTGGCGGGGCCGGTGAGATCAGCGCCGTCGAGGTCCGCCCGGGGGATGCTTCGACGGATGGGCAGCCGGGCCAGAACCGTGACGGCCGCATGTACGTCCGTCGCTTGGATACCAGACGCCCATAACAGAGAGTGCTGCGCCTGCCACGGCGATTCCAGCGCTGATCAACAGCCAGCGCCGGCTATTCCGCCGGCGCGTTCCCCTGTCGTTGACCACCAGCAGAGTTCTACGCGATGAGGGTCTCCCCGTTACGGCGAATTGATCAGATTTCAGATCATCGGCCCGGCGACACGCGGAATGTTGTGCTCCGGTCGACAACCAAGGGGTGCTTCCGCGACACGAGGGGCTCGACAACCCGGCCAGCGGGAACGCGGTCGCTTCCTATACGGCGTCCGACATGCCGCCAACCCTGCTTGCGAGCAGGCCACGGACCAACCCGGGGTGTCAGTTCTGCCCAGGTGGCCGGGGTTGCATGAGGTCGGCGATGGCGGCAGACCCTGCGTCGGGTTCCCCGCGCAGCCCCGCGATGGCCCCGGCGCGGTCGGCGGGGGAGCGGTTCTGGCTGAGTTTCTCCTTCGCCGTCACCGACGCGACGGCGAGTTCGAAGCCGACGATCGTCCGCAGCAGACCGGCCACGAAGTCGGGCGGGGCGTCGTCCACAGCCCAGGGCTGTTCCCGGTGCTGTTCGTGCCGGTCGGTGAGTCGGGTGACGATGCCACGGAGCTGTTCGGGGTCGTGGTGGAACGTGACGGGTCCGCTGAAGTGGATCGCGGTGTAGTTCCAGGTCGGGACGACCCGTCCGTGTTCGGTCTTGGCGGCGTACCAGGACGGTGAGATGTAGGCCTGCGGCCCGTGCACGATCGCCAGCGCTGCGCAGCCCGGGGACGCGGTCCGCCACTGCGGGTTCGCGTGGGCGAGATGCCCCAGTAGCCGTCCGTGCGGCGCATCAGGTCGGCTCGGGGTGCGATCCCAGATGATCGGGACGAGGGTGGCCACCGGCTGGGTGCCGCTGACGGTGACGAGGTCGGCTGCTCCCGCGGCCGCAACGCAGCCAGCGACCTGGTCGAGGTCGGTGAGGGCGAAGGCGCGGGGCACATGCACAGAGCCCAGGCTACGAGCCGGATCCCGCCCATCCCCGCGGGCGACGTTCACCTGCTCCTGCGTCAGGCCGTGGGCGCCGGTGAGATCCGCCCCACCCAGCCGAGCACGGGTGAGGGTTGTGCTGCCCAGTGCGGCGCCAGGGAGAACCGCCCCACCCAGCAGCGCGCCGGTGAGGTTGGCGCCGCGACCCGGCGGTCCGCGTCCGGAGAAGTGAAACAGCAGTGCCCCGTCCTGCCGGACGCCGTCGTCGGAGGCGGACCGGCGGTAGTCGCCCTGGTTTCACCTATCCTGCCGGCGAGTAGTCGGGTGATCGCCATCCGTGTCGCGAGTTCGTGGGTTCTTCTCCCGGTGAGCTGGGCGTATTGACAGCGGCGTCCCATCAAGTTAGAACGACCGTTAAAATTTCGTTTTCGGGTCGTGGCTGACCGGCCGCGGCGCGGCGCCGATCGAAGGAGGCTCGCCAGATGAGTCGTAGCGGTCCGGTCTACTGGGATCCCTTCGACCGCGATATCGCCGGCGACCCCTACCCGGTCTACCAGCGGCTGCGCGCGGAGGCGCCGCTCTACTACAATGACCGGCACGACTTCTACGCCCTCAGCCGCCACGAGGACATCGACCGTTGCCTGACCGACTGGAAGACGTTCTCGTCGGCCCGCGGGCCGATCCTGGAAATCATCAAGGCTAACGTCGAAATTCCGCCGGGCACGTTGCTGATGGAGGACCCGCCGGCCCACGACATCCACCGCGCTCTTCTCGCGCGCGTTTTCACCCCGCGGCGGGTCACCTCGCTCGAGCCGCAGGTCCGGGACTTCTGCCGGCGCAGCCTCGACAGACTCGTCGACGTCGACAGCTTCGACCTCATGGCGGAGTTCGCCAACGAGGTGCCGATGCGCGTGATCGGGATGCTGCTCGGCATCCCGGAGTCGGACCAGCCGGCGATCCGCGAGCGCGCGGACGCGAAACTGCGCACCGAGCCGGGGCAGCAGATGAAGGTGTCCCAGCAGGCACTCATGGACTCGGACCTGTTCGCGGAGTACATCGACTGGCGGGCCGAGCATCCGTCGGACGACCTGATGACGGAGCTGCTGCGCGCCGAGTTCGAGGACGAGGCCGGCGAGACGCGGACGCTGACCTGTGAGGAGATCCTGACCTACATCACCGTCCTGGCCGGCGCCGGCCAGGAGACGACGGCCCGGCTGATCGGCTGGCTGACGGTGCTGCTGGCCCGGTACCCCGACCAGCGCGCGCAGCTGGTGGGCGATCCGCGGCTCATCCCGAACGCGGTCGAGGAGACGCTGCGGTTCGAGCCGACCGGTCATGCCATCGCCCGCTACGTCACGACCGACGTCCAGTTACACGGCCGCACCGTACCCGCCGGCAGCGCGATGATGCTTCTCATCGCCTCGGCGAACCGGGACGAGAACAGCTGGTCGGACCCTGACCGGTTCGACGTCCACCGCAGAACCGGTCACCTTCGGACCTTCGGCCTCGGAACCCATTACTGCCTGGGAGCCGCGCTGGCCCGGCTTGAAGGCAGGGTGGCGCTCGAGGAGATCCTGAGACGCTTCCCGCGATGGGACGTCGACTGGGAGAATTCCGCGCTTTCGTCGACGTCGACGATGCGCGGCTGGGAGACGCTGCCGATCACCGTCGGTTAGCCCGAGCCCCGCCCATTCCCACGGCATGGCTCGCCCGCACACCACACCACACCACACCACGACTCAGGGAGACGCAGATGGGAAAGCTCGACGGCAAGGT
>NZ_SJXI01000128.1:0-13235 GCF_004337455.1 Parafrankia sp. BMG5.11
CTACCTGACCGGCGCTCTAGGCACAGGTCCAGGTGAGGACGATGCCGTCCGATCAGCGACGTCGCGGGGCGCCAGACGGCTCGCGCGCGGCGATCCGGGCCGTTGTCATGGCCGCGGGTTCTGCCGCCCTGGCGCGAGGAGACGCGCATGCCCGACACCGATCTGCTGCTGGTCCGGCACGGCGAAGCACACTGCGACACCGCGGGCATCGCCGGCGGCGATCTCGGCTGCACCGGTCTGACCAGGCGAGGACGTTCCCAGGCGGAACGAGCCGCCCGCCGGCTGACAGTCATGCACACCACGGAGCGCCGGGTGGACGCGGTGTACGCCGACCCACGCCGCCGGGTCCGGGAGACAGCGGAGATCATCGCCGGCAGGCTGCGGATGCCGGTGATCCTCGAGTCCCGGCTGACCGAGCCCTGCCACGGCAGCGCCGACGGCCAGCCCTGGGCCGACATCTGGACCACGTTCGGCGGCACCCCCGCGGACCGTCCCGACGACCCGGTCGCCCCCGGCGCGGAAAGCTGGAACCACTTCGTCGACCGGGCCGCCGCCGGCCTGCGGCACATGGTGGAGCGCCACCGCGGCCAGCGAGCCCTGCTCATCACGCACGCGGCGACCGTCGAGGTGGCGCACGCGACAATGCTCGGGCTCCCGAACGGCCCCGACCCGCGGGCCGCGTTCGTGCTGGCGCACGCGTCCATCACCTGGTGGTCCCACCGCGCCTCGGAAACCGGCCCGCCCCGGTGGCATCTGGTGTGGCACAACTCCACCGCGCATCTGGCCCTCGGGCTACCCGACCGGGAGGTCGAGCCCGCCATCCGGGCGCGGCGTGACGTACGGCGGCCACCGGGCCGTCCGTAGGCTCTAGCCCGTGACTCCTCCGACGGTTGGAGCCGTCGGCTTCTCAGGCCGCTTCGTCGGCCTGACGGGCCAGCCCGACCCGAAGGATGTTGACCGCCGCGTTCACGTCGGCGTGCGCGGCATGCCCGCAGGCGACACAGGTGAACGCGGCCTGTGTCCTGCGGTTGTCGGCGTGGCAGTGCCCGCAGACCGCACACGTGCGGGAGGTGTTGGCAGGGTTGACCTCGACGACCACCCGTCCGGCACTTTCAGCCTTGGCGCGCAGCACAGCGAGGAACACCCCCCATCCCGCGTCAAGGATCGACTTGTTCAGCCCGGACTTGGCGGCCTGACCGTTCGGGAGGAACGCCCCCGACTGGTCAGGGTCGGGCTTCGGTCTGGCCCTGCGGGTCATGTTGGTGACCCGCAGCGCCTCGACGGCGATCAGATCATGCTCACGGACCAGCCCGACGGCCACCTTGTGGGCAAGATCGAGCCGCTGGCGGCGCACCGCGCCGTGCAGCGCCGCGACCTTGGCGACCGCCTTCCGGCGCAGGGTGGCCTGCTGCGAGGAGAACGACCAGCGGCCCTGATCCGGGTCACAGGCGCGGATCTCCTTCAACTGGGCGGACTGGTCACCGTAGCGGATCATGGTCTTCGACGGGTGACGCCAGGCGTCGCGGCGTTCCTGCAACGCGGCGTTGTACGGCGCCCGATGGTCGCCAAGCATCACACTCAGCGCCGCGGCCTGCCGGGCGGTCGGGCGGAGCAGGAACTTGAAAGCCCGCCTCACCAGGCGTACTCCGTGCCCCACGGCCACTCGTACCGGGTGTCGACATATCGACGGACCGTGTCCACGGACACCACACCGACAGCGGCCACGACATACGACCGTGACCACAGGATGGGAAGCCCGGACCGCAGGTGCCCGAACCCCGCACGCAGCACATACGAGGAGAAACCCTTGAGCTGGTTGGCGACATACGATAGGGAGTGCTTCGAGTGAGCCCTGACGGACAGGTACACATGGTCGGGCATGACATCCAACGTGATGACCGACCCGGCAAGCACGCGACGGCGGTACTTCGAGCACCCCACGACGTGGTACCCGAGGTCATAGACTCCACCCGCGCCCACCATCACCCACCGAACCATGATCCAAGTATGCCAGTGCCGCACTATCAGGGCTGTGGTCCGTACCCGACCCCCCTGACACCTGAAAGCACCAGCCCCCTCCGGAGCGCCTGATGGACGGCCAGGGAGAGCACCCCGCAACCGAGACCCCACCCGCCGGGGACGCGGCCCAGGCCCGGCCCGGCGGCCCGGAGCCGGAGCCCGCCGGCGCCGGGGCGGTCTCCCCGCCCCGCGACCGGGAGACTCCCCCGCTGGCGGGGCGGCTGCACTACCTGATCGGCGGGACGCTCCCGCCCCGCTACAACGACTGGATCTCGAACGACCTGACCGGCCCGGGCTGGCGGGTCCGCCAGGCGCTGCGCCCGTTCCTGCTCATGGTGCCGTTCGCGATCGTGTTCGCGCTGCTGCCCGGCCAGGTGAGCGTGCGGCTCACCCTCGTCGTGTTCCTCCTGCTCTCGGGGATCGGCCTCGGCTTCGCCACCAGCGGCTTCTTCCGCAACCGCCGCCTGGAGCAACACGGCTTCCCGCCCGTCTTCACCGTCTCCGAGGACTAGCTCCTAGCTCCGGACGAGCCCCGCCCCGGGCGGGCGCCGAGCGAGCGCCGCCGAGCCCCGGGCCGACGGCGGGGTCAGGCCGGGACGTCGGCGAGGATGTCCTTGGTCGCGGAGAGGCCCAGGCGGGTGGCGCCGGCGTCGACGAAGGCCAGGGCCTGCTCCGCGGTGCGGATGCCGCCGGAGGCCTTGACGCCCAGCCGGCCGCCGACCGCGGCGACCATCGCCCGCACCGCGCGCAGCGAGGCGCCGCCGGCCGGGCTGAAGCCGGTCGAGGTCTTCACGAACTCGGCGCCGCCGTCCTCCGCGGCCCGGCAGGCCGCCGTGATGCTCTCGTCCGGGAGCAGGGCCGTCTCGAGGATCACCTTGAGGATCACGTGCGGCGGGACGGACAGTCGCACCTCGGTGATCTCGGTCTCGATGGCGCGCCAGTTCTCGTCCATGATGTTCGCGATGTCGACGACCATGTCGATCTCGGTCGCGCCGTCGGCCACCGCGCGCCGGGCCTCCTCGGCCTTGATCACCGTGAGGTGTGTCCCGTGCGGGAAGCCGACGACCGAGGCGACCGCGAACGACGGATCGGCGTCCTTGCCGTCCTGGCGGGCGCTGGCGGCGGCGAGGAAGACGTGGGTCGGGGCGACGCAGACGGTGCCGACGCCGAGTTTCGCCGCGTCCGCGCAGAGGTTGACGATCTCCTCGCCGGTCGCCTCGGGGCGCAGCAGGGTGTGGTCGATCATGCGCGCGAGCTCGGCGCGGCGGGGCGCGACCCGACGCCCGGCGGCGTCGGAGTCGGCGCCCGGCGCGGGACGGTCGGGTCCGGCGGGAGCCGTTGTCATACCTTGCATCATCGCCCATGCGCAGTGTGGGTTCTCGAGTGTCCCGGTAGGAGCCAACCGTGCAGGTTCAGGTCGTCGATCATCCGCTGGCAGCGACCGCGCTCACCGTCCTGCGGGACGAGCGCACGGCACGCGCCGCCTTCCGCGCCGCCCTGCACGACCTGTCGACGATGCTCGTCTACGAGGCGACCCGCGAGCTGCCGACGATGCCCGTCTCGGTGACGACGCCGCTGGCGACCACCGCCGGGGTGGTGCTCGCGGCCGAGCCGGTGGTCGTGCCCGTGCTGCGGGCCGGTCTCGGCATGCTGCCGGCCGCGCTCACCCTGATGCCGGACGCGCGGTCGGCGTTCATCGGCCTCTCCCGCGACGAGACGACCTTCGAGCCCCGGGTCTACCTCGAGTCGGTGCCGGCGGACCTGGCGGGGCGGCCGGTGTTCCTGCTCGACCCGATGCTGGCGACCGGCGGCTCCGCGCTGCACGCGCTGCGGCTGCTCAACTCCCGGGGCGCCACCGGCATCGTCGTGGTCTCCGTCGTCGCCGCACCCGAGGGGGTCGCCGCGCTGGAGGGCAGCGGCCTGGACGTCAGCGTGGTCACCGCCGTGGTGGACGAGAAGCTGAACGACACCGCCTACATCGTTCCGGGGCTCGGCGACGCCGGCGACCGGATCTACGGCGCCGTCTAGCCCGGAGCCGGGCACGGGACCATGCATGCCAGGTCCCACCACCCGGTGATGTGTGGCGGCTCAGAGAGTCCTGGCTGTCACTCGACCGCCGCAGTTACTCGGGCAGAGCGCACAAGGCCTGGCCTGCGTGAATATCCATCGTTTCCGACCGTCTCCGGGGACGCCGGTGCTTCCGCGCACGCCGCGCGCTCGACGACGCGGCCACCACGGGTCACGGGCAGCCCGCAGGCCCGGGGACTCCCATCAGGGCGGCGGCACCGTCGCGCAGCGCGTCCAGCTCGGTCCGGGCGTGGCGGCGCGCGGCGGCCGGGCCGATCGCCGCCACGGTTTCGCGGTCCGTGACGGCCTGCAGATAGATCTTGAGCTTGGGCTCGGTGCCGCTGGGGCGGGCGACGACCCGGGCTCCGCCGTCCAGTTCGAGGAGCAGGACGTCCGCGGGCGGCAGGCCGGCGAGCCCGTCAGGACCGTCCACCGCGCCGGTGAGCAGGTCCCGGACGGCGGTCACGGGACGGCCGGCGACGCGGTCGGGCGGGGACGTCCGCAGCCGGCGCATCGCCGCGGCGACGGCCGCGAGATCGTCGAGGCGGACGGACACCTGGCCGGTGGCGAACACGCCGATGCGGCGGTGCAGGTCGTCGAGGACGTCCAGCAGGGTGCGCCCGGCGCGTTTCTCGCGCTGCGCGGCCCGCGCGAGGGCCAGCGCGGCGGTGATGCCGTCCTTGTCCCGCACCAGGTCGGGGGCCACGGCGTAGCCGAGGGCCTCCTCGTAGCCGAACACGAGGCCGGGATCGGCACGCATGATCCACTTGAAGCCGGTCAGGGTCCGGGTGCAGGGCACGCCGTGGTCGCGGGCGAGCTCCACCAGGGCCGAGGAGCTGACCACGGTCGTCGCGACCGGTCCGGGCCGCGCCCGCAGCACGTGGTCGGCGAGCAGCAGCCCGATCTCGTCCCCGGTCAGCACCCGGCCGCCGACGGCCGCGGCGCACCGGTCCGCGTCCGGGTCGTTCGCGAGCACCAGGTCGGCGCCGACGCGCTCCCCCAGGGCGAGCACGGCGTCGAGCACTCCGGGCTCCTCCGGATTCGGGAACGGCGCCGTCGGGAAGTCGGGATCGGGCTCCCGCTGGTCGACGACCGTCACCGGCACGGGCAGGCCGGCCCGGGTGAACACCGCCTCCAGGACGTCCGCGCCGACGCCGTGCAGCGGCGTGTAGGCGATCCGGAGCGGCGGCCCGTCCACCGGCGGGGCGGTGTCGACCGCGCGCACCGCGCCCTCGACGTACGCGGTGACGATCGAGGCGTCGAGGCGGGTCCAGCCGTCGGCGAGCGGGATCGCAGCGGCCGGGCCGACCGCGGCGATCTCGTCCTCGATCTCGGTGTCGGCCGGGGCGACGAGCTGGGCGCCCCGCCCCGCCTCACCCACGGGACCGCCGAGGTAGACCTTGTAGCCGTTGTCGGACGCCGGATTGTGACTCGCCGTGATCATGATCCCAGCCACCGCGCTCAGGTGACGGACTGCGAACGCCAGCACCGGCGTCGGCGTCGGCCCCGGGAGGAGCAGCGCCCGGGCGCCCTGCCCGGCCAGGACCCGGGCGGCGTCCAGGGCGAAGTGGTCGCTGCGCCGGCGCGCGTCGTAGCCGATCACCACCACCGGCGGACCGGTCACGCGGCGTTGCAGCCAGGATCCGAGACCGGCGGTGGTCCGCCGCACCACGGCGGTGTTCATCCCGGCCGGCCCGGCCCGCAGCGGCCCGCGCAGCCCGGCGGTGCCGAAGGCCAGCGGTCCGACGAAACGCTCGGTGAGGGCGCGGACGTCACCCGCGGCCACCAGCCCGGCGAGCTCCGCCCGGTCGCCGGGGTCGGGGTCTGCCGCCAGCCAGGACGCGACCCGCGACGCCAACGGCTCGGGCAGCCGGCCGACCTCCGCCGTCACGGCGCCCTCCCCGGTCGTCACAGAGCAGTCATCACGAGGCGGCGCTCACAGGGCTCGTCAAAGCGCGGTGATGACCTCGGCGAGCATCGAGCCCATCCGGCCGGCCGCCGCGGCGCCGGCGGCGAGGACCTCGGTGTGGTCCAGTGGCGCGCCGGTCATCCCGGCGGCCAGGTTCGTGACCAGCGAGAGCGCGAGCACGTCGATGCCGAGCGCCCGGGCGGCGATCGTCTCGTGCACCGTCGACATGCCGACGAGGTCGGCACCGAGCCCGCGCAGCATGCGGATCTCGGCCGGTGTCTCGAAGTGCGGGCCGGGCAGCGCCGCGTAGATCCCTTCGACCAGGCTCGGCTCCACGGTGCGGGCGAGCGCGCGCAACCGGGGCGAGTAGGCGTCGGTGAGGTCGGTGAACAGCGGGCCGACCAGCGGCGAGCGGCCGGTCAGGTTGAGGTGGTCGGCGACCAGCACCGGTTGGCCCACGTGCAGGTCGGAACGCAGCCCACCGGCCGCGTTCGTCAGGACGACGGTGCCCGCGCCGGCGGCGTGCGCGGTGCGGACGGTGTGCACGACCCGGGAGAGGTCGTGGCCCTCGTAGGCGTGCACCCGGCCGAGGAAGACCAGCAGCCGCCGCCCGCCGAGCAGGATGGAACGGGCCGTGGGCGCGTGCCCGGGAACATCCGTGGCGGGGAAGCCGCCCAGGTCGGCGAAGTCGACGTCCACGACGTCGGTGCCGAGACCGGCCAGGACGTCCGCCGCGGGCCGCCAGCCGGACCCGAGGACGATCGCGACGTCGTGCCGGTCGGCTCCGGTGCGCTCGGCCAGGCAGGCCGCCGACGCCACGGCGTCGGCGGCGCTGATGATGTCGCTGTCCGCCACCAGGCGACTGTACGACTCGTCGGCATACCACTCCCGCGTGGCCCCGGCCCGGCCCCGCCTGGCGTTTCGGGAGCACACTGGTGAGGTGTCCCTCGTCCCCTCCGTCCGGAAGCCCCCGCGGGTGCCGCTTGAGGACGGAGAGCTCATCGAGGTCGTGCTGCGCGGTCGGATGACGGACCCGGCCGGTGGCGGGCGAGTCACCGCGAAGGCCGAGCGCTTCGTCGGGCATCGCCTCGGCACGTCCCGCTGGATCATGCTGACCACGCGGCGGCTGCTGGTGGTCGCGCCCTTCCCGCGGGAGGGCGACTGGTTCGACGTCTCCTACGACCGGCGGGACGTCTCCGCCTCCCGCGGCCTGCGGCACGGCGAGGTGATCGTGGTCGAGCTGAAGACCCCCGGCGGACGACAGATCCTGCGGCTGCCGAACCGCATGCGGTCTGAGGCGGCACGCCTCATCAGGGCCCTGCGCCCGGCCGAGCCCACCCCCCGCCAGACCTGAGCGCCGCCACCACGGCCGCCACCACGGCCCACGCGGCGATCATCGGCAGGGCCGTCCGATAGGGTCGACAGCGACGTGACGCGGCTCCCGATCAGTCGCATCAGTCAAATCAGCTATTGGTGACATCAGCACTAGCGGTGACATCAGCAAGTGGTGACACAGGACGGATGACCATGTCGACAGCCGCCAGCACGCCCGGAACGCACAGCACCGCGATGCGTACCCACCTGTGCGGTGATCTGGGGCTCGGCAACGCCGGCCAGCGGGTGACGGTCTGCGGGTGGGTCGCGCACCGCCGCCAGCACGGCCAGTCGCTGATGTTCGTCGACCTGCGCGACCACTCGGGCCTGCTCCAGTGCGTCGTCGACGGCTCGGTCGACGCTCGTTCCGAGTACGTCCTGCGGATCACCGGCACCGTCACCGCCCGCCCGGAGGGCACCGCGAACCCGGCCCTGGCCACCGGCGAGGTCGAACTGACGGACTGCGCCGTCGAGGTGCTCTCGGTCGCCGCGCCGCCGCCGTTCCCGCTCGACGACCGGGCCGACTCCGTCGAGGAGAGCACCCGGCTCACCTACCGGTACCTCGACCTGCGCCGCGACCGGATGCAGCGTAACCTGCGCACCCGCTCGGCGGTCCTCGGCGCGCTGCGCACCGCGTTCGCCGACCGTGGGTTCGTCGAGGTGGAGACGCCGCTGCTGATGCCGTCGACGCCGGAGGGCGCACGCGAGTTCGTCGTCCCGTCCCGGCAGTTCCCGGGCAGCTTCTACGCGCTGCCGCAGTCGCCGCAGCTTTTCAAGCAGCTGCTGATGGTCGGCGGGATGGACCGCTACTTCCAGCTCGCGCGCTGCCTGCGCGACGAGGACCTGCGCGCCGACCGGCAGTACGAGTTCACCCAGCTCGACCTGGAGATGAGCTTCGTCGGCGTCGACGACATCCTCGATGTGGTCTCCGCGGCGGTGCTCTCGGCCGCCGCCGCGGCCGCGGCGGGCTCCGGGCGCGCCGTGCCCGAGATCGAGCGGCTGACCTGGCATGACGCGATGAACCGGTTCGGGGTCGACAAGCCCGACCTGCGGTTCGGGATGGAGCTCGTCGAGCTCACCGCGATCTTCGCCGACAGCGGCTTCAAGGCGTTCGCCGGCGCCCCGGCGGTCAAGGGCATCCGGGTGCCGGGCGGGTCGGCCACGCACAACCGCAAGGCGCTCGACACCCTCACCGACCGCGCCAAGAAGCTGGGCGCGAAGGGCCTGGTGTGGATGCGCGTCGCCGCCGCCGGGGGGCTGGAGTCACCGGTCGCGAAGTTCCTCTCCCCCGCGGAGCTCACCGGGATCGTCACGGCGACCGCGGCCGAGGAGGGCGACCTGCTGCTGCTCGTCGCGGACGAGTGGGAGACCACCTGCGAGGTGCTCGGCCAGCTGCGCAACGACCTCGGGCGTCCGCCCGCCGGCGCGGGCGAGCTGCGTTTCGCCTGGGTGGTCGACTTCCCCCTGTTCGTCGGCGTGGACGCGGCCACCGGGCGGCCGAAGCCGGGGCACCACCCGTTCACCCGGCCGCATCCCGACGACGTCGAGAAGATGGAGTCCGAGCCGCTGGCGGTGCGCAGCCTGGCCTACGACCTGGTGCTCAACGGGTGGGAGCTGGGCTCGGGGTCGATCCGGATCCACGAGAGCGAGCTGCAGCAGCGCGTCTTCGGGCTGCTGGGCATCTCGCCGGAGGAGGCGAAGGCCCGGTTCGGGTTCTTCCTCACCCCGTTCGGGTACGGCGCCCCGCCGCACGGTGGATTCGCGTTCGGTATCGACCGGCTTGTCGCCATCCTCGCGGGTGAGGACAACATCCGTGAGGTCATCGCCTTCCCGAAGACCCAGTCCGGGCTCGACCCGCTGACCGGCGCTCCCACGACGATCGACGAGCGGCAGCTCCGCGAGCTCGGTATCCGCGTGGTCGCCCCCGCCGTGCCCGGTCCGGCGGCGCCCACCGTTCCCGCCGCGCCCGCCCGCCCGGCATCCTGACAGCGGCCGGGTTCCCCTGTCCCCGGCGCGGCGGAGAGATCCCGGTCAGTCACGCGGAACTACTCGCCGCCACGAAAAGTCAAACTAAGATAACTCTCAGTCGGAGCAAATCCGGACACTGAGGCGCGCGTGGCCAACGACCCGTAAGGGGTGTGCCTTCGTCCCTTCGGGGGGTACGGCCGCGCGATCTGGGTAACCAGCCCGGAGAGCTCGCTGCCCGAGTTCCGGGCCCGCCCGCTGGCGGGGCCCGCTCACCCGGAGGAGCCGCGGTGCACATTCCCTTCTCGTCGTCGCCGAGTTCGAGCCTTGGGATCGAGTGGGAGCTGGAACTCGTCGACCTGCAGAGCCGGCACCTGCGTGGCGGCGCGACCGAGATCCTCGAGGACCTGCGGGCCAAGGTCGGCGAGGAGGGCGCCGCCAAGGCCAAGCACGAGCTCTTCGAGTCGACCATCGAAGTGATCACCGGGGTGTGCCAGACCGTGCCCGAGGCCACCGCCGACCTGCTCGGCACGGTCGAGGTGCTGCGGGATCTGGCCGAGCGGCGCGGCATCGGTCTGATGTGCTCCGGCACCCACCCGATCAGCGAGTACTCCACCCAGAAGATCACCGCGGACGACCGCTACGACCGCCTGGTCGGCCGGATGCAGTGGCTGGCCCGGCGGCTGCTCATCTTCGGGGTGCACGTCCACGTGGGCGTGCGCTCGCCGGAGAAGGCGATGCCCATCGTGAACGCGCTGATGTCCTACGTCCCGCACTTCCTGGCGCTCTCGGCGTCCTCGCCCTACTGGCTCGGCTCGCACACGGGGCTCGCGTCGTCGCGCTCACGGGTGTTCGAGAGCCTGCCGACCGCCGGCCTGCCCTACCCGCTGCACGACTGGGCGGCGTTCGAGGGGTTCATGGAGACCCTGGTGACGGCCGGCACCATCGAGACGATCCGCGAGGTGTGGTGGGACATCCGCCCCCACCCCAACTTCGGCACCGTCGAGCTGCGCATCTGCGACGGCCTGCCGACGCTGCTCGAGGTCGGGGCGGTCGCCGCGCTCGCGCAGTGCATCGTCGACCGGATGAACACCCAGCTCGACCGCGGGTACCGGCTTCCGGCCCCGCAACGCTGGGTGGTGCAGGAGAACAAGTGGCGGGCCGCCCGCTACGGGCTCGACGCGGAGATCATGGTGGACGACCGCGGCACCGTGCGCCCGGTCCGCACCGACATCACCGACCTCGTCGAGGATCTCCTCCCCGTCGCCCGCCGGCTCGGCTGTGAAACCGAGCTCACCAACGTCGACCGGATCCTCACCGCCGGGGCGAGCTACACCCGACAGGAACTTGCCGCGCGGCGGGCCGGCGGAGACCTCACCGCTGTGGTCGATACGCTGCTTGCGGAGATGAACGCGGGGCGACCGGTCACCCACGGGTAGCCGGCCTGCCGGAGCGACAGCGGAGGGCCCGGCCCGGTAGATGACAGCGGACATGACACACAGGACCGCCGCGGCGGGCATGCCGATCACGGTGGCCTGGCTCGCGGAGCACGAGGACGAGCTGATCGCGCTGCGGCGTGACCTGCACGCCCATCCCGAGCTGGGCCGCCAGGAGCATCGCACGGCGCGCGTCCTGGAGGAACGGCTGCTGGCCGCCGGCCTGAGCCCGCAGCGGCTCCCCGACGTGCCCGGCCTGTGGTGCGACATCGGCGCGGGGGTCGACTCGGGCGGCCCGGTGGTGATGCTGCGCGCCGACATGGACGCGCTGCCACTCGCCGACGTCAAGGACGTCCCGTACCGGTCGACGGTGCCGGGCGTCGCCCACGCCTGCGGGCACGACGTGCACACCACTGTGGCCCTCGGCGCCGGTCTGGCGCTCGCCGAGCACGCCCGGACGCACCCGTTGCCGGGTACCGTGCGGCTGCTCTTCCAGCCGGCGGAGGAGACCATGCCCGGCGGCGCGCTCGACGTGATCGACGCCGGCGTGCTCAAGCCGGTGACCTCGGCGATCACCGTGCACTGCGACCCCGCCCTCGACGTGGGCACCATCGGGCTGCGCTCCGGCCCGATCACCTCGGCCGCCGACGCGGTGGAGATCACCCTGGCCGGGCCGGGCGGGCACACCTCACGGCCGCAGAACACCGTCGACCTGGTGTACGCCCTCGCCCGACTGGCCGTGGACCTGCCGGCCGCGCTGTCCCGGCGGGTCGACCCGCGCTCCGCGCTCTCGCTGGTCTGGGGCCAGATCCAGTCGGGCACCGTCACGAACGCCATCCCGCGCACCGGCAAGCTGCGCGGGACGATCCGCACGCTGTCCCGGGAGACCTGGGAGGCGGCGCCGGAGCTGGTCGAACACCTCGCCGAACAGCTCGTCGCCCCGTACGGGGCGCAGATCGCCGTCGACTACGTGCGCGGCGTCCCGCCGGTGGTCAACCACGCGGACGTCGTCGACGCGTTCGGCGCGGTGGTCGACGCGGTGTTCGGGCACGGGGCGGCCACCTCGGTCGCCCAGTCGCTGGGCGGCGAGGATTTCGGCTGGTATCTCACCCACGTGCCCGGCGGCCTGGCCCGGCTGGGCACCCGGACACCGGGCGGCCCCACCTACGACCTGCACCAGGGCAGTTTCGACGTCGACGAGCGCGCGGTCGGCGTCGGTGTGAGGTTCCTCTCCGCCGCCGCCTGTGAGCTGCTCGACCGCTCGGCCGACCCGGTGGGCCCGGACGACCTGGCCTAGGCCAGGTCGTCCGGTGCTGGCAGGCCGGGCAGGCCCGGATCAGGCGATCGGACGTCCACGGAGCTCGGTGACGTACTCGGAGGGGGCGCCGGCCTTCTCCGCCGCGTCCGCGATCATGTCGAGGTAGTTGCGCGACGGCAGCCCGCCCTCGTAGGTGTTCAGCACGTACGTCCAGGCCAGGCTCTCGCCGTCCAGGGTCGAGACCCGCACCCGGATGCGGGTGTAGAGGCCGGTGTCGGCGCCCTCCCAGATGTCGAGCCGCTCCAGGTCGTAGCGGTCGAGGTCGTACAGCAGGACGTACACGTGGGCGCCGGGCGCCTCGACGATGGTCGCCAGCGCTCCGTCCCAGCCGACGTTCTCACCGCCGAAGGTCAGGCGCCAGCCCCTGATCCACCCGGTGCCGATCACCGGGGAGTGCGGCGTGCGCTGCTTCATGTGCGCCGGATCGAGGTTGCTCGCGTAGGCGGCGTACTTCGTCATCGTCGGGGTCTCTTCCGATCTCCCCCGCCCGGTGCGAGAGCGCGGGGGTGGCTTCCACGCCGGGTGCGGCCACCGGCGTCACGGGGATGGACCGACGTCACGGGGGGCGTCCGACGTCGGTGGAAGATACTACGGAGGCCGCCGCACCGGGACGAGAGGGACGTCGGAAGAGGGGCAAACTAGGGAGGTACGACGAGCTCTGGAGGATCCCACGTGACGCGCATCGTCATCCTTGGCGGCGGACCCGGCGGCTACGAGGCGGCCCTGGTCGCCGCGTCCCTCGGCGCGACCGTGACCGTGATCGACTCAGACGGCATCGGCGGGGCGTGCGTCCTGACCGACTGCGTGCCGTCGAAGACCCTCATCGCGACATCGGAGACGATGACGAACTTCGCGATGGCGCCGGCGCTGGGGGTGCGCCCACATGGCGACCCCTCGGCCGAGGTCGGCAGCTGGGAGCTGACCGGCCTGCCCCACCTCACTCCACCGGACGTGGTCACGGTCGACCCCGAGCAGGTCAACGAACGGGTGCGGGCGCTGGCCCGGGCCCAGTCCGCCGACATCGAGCGCCGCCTGGAGCGGGAGCGGGTCGAGGTGGTGCACGGCACCGGACGCCTGGTCGGCCCGCACGCGGTCGAGACGTCCGACGGCGAGACGTTCGTCGGCGACATCGTCCTGGTCGCCACCG
>NZ_SJXI01000129.1:0-2172 GCF_004337455.1 Parafrankia sp. BMG5.11
CGTGCTCGCCGGTCGTGTCTGGCTGTTCCGGCTTCGAACGTGAAGATGTTGGGTAAGGCGCAGGGGCTTCCTGCCGACCAGATCTTCTGTGATCTGGAGGACTCGGTCGCTCCGGGGGCGAAGGAGTCGGCGCGGGGGAACGTCGTGTCGGTGTTGAACGAGGGTGACTGGGCGGGTAAGACCCGGGTCGTGCGGGTCAATGACCTGACGACGAAGTGGACCTACCGTGATGTCGTGACCGTGGTCGAGGGCGCGGGGGCGAACCTGGACTGTGTGATGCTGCCGAAGGTGCAGACCGCCGCGCAGGTGCAGTGGCTGGATCTGCTGCTGACGCAGATCGAGGAGGTGATGGGTTTCGAGGTCGGGCGGATCGGTATCGAGGCGCAGATCGAGAACGCGCTGGGTCTGTCGAACGTGAAGGAGATCGCGTTCGCCAGCCCGCGGATCGAGACGATCATCTTTGGTCCGGCGGATTTCATGGCGTCGATGAACATGCCGTCCCTGGTGGTGGGTGCGCTGAACCCGGATTATCCGGGGGACCCGTTCCACTACGTGCTGTTCAAGATCCTGGAGGCGGCGCGGGCACGGGGGGTGCAGGCGATCGACGGGCCGTTCCTGCAGATCCGGGATGTGGAGGCGTTCCGTGGGGTGGCGAAGAAGTCCGCGGCGTTGGGTTATGACGGTAAGTGGGTGCTGCATCCGGGGCAGATCGACGCCGCGAACGAGGTGTACGCCCCCCGGCAGGAGGATTACGACCACGCCGAGCTGATCCTGGATGCCTATGCCTGGCACACCTCGGATGAGGGTGGGCTGCGGGGCGCGGTGATGCTCGGGGACGAGATGATCGATGAGGCGAGCCGGAAGATGGCCGAGGTGATCGCGGGCAAGGGTCGTGCCGCGGGTATGGCGCGTACCGCCCGTTTCGAGCCGCCGGCCGGCTGACCCGGTCTGGCTGTTTCCCCGTCGAGACCTCAAGGACACAGGAGCCGCTATGGGCAGGATCGCGCAGACCGACGGGCTGACCGAGGTGCAGTCCGACATCCTCGCGGCGGTGCGGTCGTTCGTGGACAGGGAGATTCTGCCGAACGCGGGCGATCTTGAGCGTAAGGACGAGTATCCCGAGGCGATCGTCGAGGCGATGAAGGAGATGGGCCTGTTCGGGATCACGATCCCGGAGGAGTACGGCGGTCTCGGTGAGTCGTTGCTGACGTACGCGCTGGTGGTGGAGGAGATCGCCCGTGGGTGGATGAGTGTGTCCGGGGTGATCAACACTCATTTCATCGTGGCGTATCTGGTGCTGCAGCACGGTACCGATGAGCAGCGGGAGCGGTTGTTGCCGCGGATGGCGACCGGTGAGCTGCGGGGGGCGTTCTCGATGAGTGAGCCGGGGTGTGGTTCGGATGTGTCGGCGATCACGACCCGGGCTGACCGTGACGGCGACGAGTACACGATCACCGGGCAGAAGATGTGGCTGACCAACGGTGCCCGTGCCGGTCTGGTCGCGACGTTGGTGAAGACGGATGAGGGTGCGGAGTCGGTCTATCGGAACATGACGACGTTCCTGTTGGAGAAGGAGCCGGGGTTCGGTACCGACGGTGGTATCACGATTCCGGGGAAGCTGGAGAAGCTCGGGTACAAGGGTGTCGAGACCACGGAGATGATCCTGGATGGTCATCGGGCGTCGGCGGGTTCGATCCTGGGTGGTCCGGGGGCGGCGGGTCGTGGTTTCTACCAGATGATGGACGGGGTGGAGGTCGGGCGGGTCAATGTCGCGGCCCGCGCCTGCGGGATCATGATCCGGGCGTTCGAGCTGGCGATCGCCTACGCTCAGCAGCGGCGGACGTTCGGTCATCAGATCGCTGATCATCAGGCGATCGCGTTCAAGCTCGCGGACATGGCGACCAAGGTCGAGGCGGGTCATCTCATGATGGTCAACGCCGCGCGTAAGAAGGACAGCGGGCAGCGTAACGACGTCGAGGCCGGGATGGCCAAGTATCTGGCCAGTGAGTACTGCCATGAGGTGACCACCGAGTCGTTCCGGATCCACGGTGGCTACGGGTACTCCAAGGAGTACGAGATCGAGCGCCTCTACCGGGAGGCCCCGTTCATGCTCATCGGCGAGGGGACGTCCGAGGTGCAGAAGCGCATCATCAGCCGCGCCCTGCTCAAGGA
>NZ_SJXI01000130.1:0-7930 GCF_004337455.1 Parafrankia sp. BMG5.11
TCATCCACACCGCCGGCATCGCAGGGGAACCGAAGCCGCTGGTGGAGCTGGAGCTGGATGAACTCTCGACGCTGCTGGGGGCCAAGGCGGCCGGTGCGTGGAATTTGCACGAGTTGCTCCGGGACACGCCGCCCGAGGTGTTCCTCATGTTTTCCTCCAGTTCCGGTGTCTGGGGGAGCGCGGGCCAGGCCGGGTACGCTGCGGCCAACGCCTACCTGGACGCGTTGGCAGAGCACCGTCGTGCCGAGGGGTTTCCGGCGACGTCGATCGCCTGGGGTGCCTGGGCCGGAAGCGGCATGGCCGGGGACGACAAATACGTGGCCTGGCTGAATCGCAGCGGGATGCGCACCATGGCGCCGGGTCGGGCGATGGCCGCGCTGCAGTCGGCGGTCGATCGTGATGAGACCTGCGTGACGGTGTCCGACATGGACTGGACCCGCTTCGCGGACGCGTTCAACGCGGCACGTCCCCGCACGCTGCTCAGCCGGCTCGAGTTCACGGCCGACGCCGACGGGGCCACCGGGACGGCCCAGCCCGCAGCGGCGGCCCCGCTGGCCCCACTCGCCGCGCGGGTCGCCTCGGTGCCGTCGGCGCAGCGCGCCTCCGTTCTCTTGGAGGCGCTGAGTACCGAGGTCGCCGCCGTGCTGGGCGACACGGGATCCAGGGAGCTGGAGGCGGAGCTGCCCTTCTTGAAGATCGGCTTCGACTCCTTGATGGGGGTCGAGCTGAAGGTCCGACTGGCCACGGCCACTGGGCTGGATCTCCCCGCCACGTTGATCTACGACTTCCCGACCCCGGCCGAACTCGTCGCACAACTGTTGGGGCGGCTGGCCGGCGGCGCGGACAGCGACCCGTCTGCCGGGGTTCTCACGCCGTTGCGGGAGCTCGAACAGGCACTGGAGTCCGTTCCGGACGATGACGCCCTACGGGAGGAGATCACCGGGCGGCTGGAGACGTTGCAGTGGCGGTGGCAGGAGCTGATGACGGGCGGCACTGGCATGGACCCGAAGGTCACCGGAGAGGACCTGGGCGCCGTCACGGACGACGAGATCTTCGAGCTGCTCGACAGGGAATTCGGAGACGACTAGAAGGGACGACGACGATGTCAAGCCGTCTGCGTGACCGGCGGGGCTGGGTGAACAGTCTCGTGTCCCGCAGCATTGCCCACAGCACATCGACTCCGCGGCGTGCGAATGCGAGCAGTGCCTGGGTGCGCAACAGGCCTTCGGGCCGTTCCCCGAGGTAGTAGTCCCGCGTGGGACGGGGCCGGTTCATCCTCAGCTCCGTTCCACCGGGACCAGACCTTCCAATGCCTGCTAGAACGCCCCGCCGACAGTTCCCTGACAACCATGACCGCCGTTCTCAACCAGTGGTCGGAGTGTCCCGGCAGACCGGGCAGTCATTCCTTTTGCGCACTCAAGGGGCAACCCACCAATCAGTCACACCCGGTCCTTCCGGACCGCCTTACATGCATGGGGGATGCGCCATGGCGGAGCTGCTCGTCGCCGGAGGGGGTATCGGCGGTCTGGCTGTCGCACTGGCCGCCGCCGGCCGACGACATCGGGTCACAGTGCTCGAACGACGTGACGAGTTTACGGAGTTGGGGGCTGGCATCCAGCTGGCGCCCAACGCCTTCCACGCTCTCGACCGGCTCGGCGTCGGCGAGCAGGTGCGGAAGCAGGCGGTGTTCATCCAGGAACTGCGCCTGATGGACGGCACGACTGACGAAGTGGTCAACGCCATGCCGCTCGGCGCGGCGTATCGGGAGCGCTTCGGCAACCCGTACGCCGTGGTGCACCGTACGGATCTCTACCAGCCGCTGCTCGACGCCTGCCGGCGCACGCCGCAGGTCGAGTTGCGCACCGGCGCCACCGTGACCGGCTACGAGCAGGGCACCGAGCGCGTCACTGTCGTACTGACGGGCGGGGACCGGGTGGATGGCGACGCCCTGATCGGTGCGGATGGCATCCGCTCGGCGGTCCGCGCCCAGATGGTCGGTGACGGCGAGCCGCTGGTCTCCGGTCACACCATCTACCGCTCGGTCATCCCGATGGACCGGGTGCCGGAGCGACTGCGGTCCAACTCCGTGACGTTGTGGGCCGGGCCCGGCTGGCACTTCGTCCACTACCCGATCAGCGGGGGGCGCGAATTGAACCTCGCTGCCATCAAGGACGACGGGGCACGTGAGGCCGTGACCGGCTGGCCGACCCCGACCGACCATGTGCTGGCCCAGTTCCCCGACATCGGATCGAGAGCCGGGCGGCTGCTGCGCCTCGGGGAGCAGTGGAAGTGCTGGGTACTGTGCGATCGCGACCCGGTGTCCAGCTGGACGGACGGCCGGGTCGTCCTGGCGGGCGATGCCGCCCATCCGATGCTTCAGTACGCGGCGCAGGGCGCTTGTATGGCACTGGAGGACGCGACGCATCTGGGCTTGGTCCTGGACTGCGGCGCGGAGCACCTGCCGCAGCGCTTCACAGACTACAACCGTGCCCGCGCTCCCCGTACCGCCAGGGCACAGCAGGTGGCGCGAGCGATGGGCAGAAATGTGTACCACCCGGCGGGTGTGGCAGCCAAAGAGCGCAACGCCCAGATCGGCGCTCTGTCAGCAGCCGAACTCTACGAGAAGGTCGCCTGGCTGCATGACGCGACGCCCTGAACCCGGCGCGCCGGACGACGGTCCGGGATGCCCGCCCCGCAAGGACAGGCATCTCGGACCGTCATGCGGGTGTCAACGCAGCCCGGCATCGCTCGCCTTCTGCGCGTCCGTGTCCGGTGCGGCCTGCCGGGCGTCGAGCTTGATGTCCTCCTCGGGGTCGCCCTCGATGTCGACGTGCGGTAGCACGCGCGCGAGCGGGCCCGGCAGCCACCAGGCGGTGTGGCCGAGGAGCACCATGAGCGCGGGCACGATGGTCATCCGGACGACGAGTGCGTCGAGGAACACGGCTGCGGCCAGCGACAAGCCGAATGCCTGCAGCATCGTCGACTCCGACAGGACGAAGCCACTGAAGACGCTGATCATGATCAGTACGGCGCTGGTGACCACGCGGGCGCTCCGGGCGAAGCCCGTCACGACCGCCTCGCGGGGTCGGCCGTCCCGCACATAGGCCTCCCGCATCCGGCTGACCAGGAACACCTCGTAGTCCATGGCGAGGCCGAACACCAGACCAATGATGATCACTGGTAGCAGGTTGACGATCAGGCCGGGCGCCGAGACGCCCAGGACGTCGACGGCCCAGCCCCACTGGAAGACCGCGACCATCACTCCGAAGGTGGCGGCAAGGCTGAGTAGGAAGCCCAAGGCCGCCTTCAGCGGCACCAGGATCGAACGGAACATCACCATGAGCAACAAGAAGGCGAGTCCGACGACCACCGCCAGGTACGGCAGCAGGGTGTCGGCGATGCGCTGGGAGATGTCAATGTTGAGTGCAGTCGTGCCGGTGACGGCGATGGCGGAGCCGGTGTCGCGGCGTATCTCCTCCGCGCGGTCGCGGATGTCACCCACCAGGTCCTCGGTGGCGGCGCTGGCCGGGGCGCTTTTCGGGGTCACCGTCATAACCGCGGTGTCGCCGGCCTCGTTGACCAGCGGTGGGGAGACGGCGTCGACGTCGGGCAGGGAGGAAATGCTCTGGCCCACCCGCTCCGCGGCGGCCTCGGGGCCACCGCCGTCCTTGGCGTCCACCACGATGGTCAACGGGCCGTTGTGGCCGGGGCCGAAGCCCTCGGTCACCAGGTCGTAGGCCTTGCGTTGGGTGGTACTGGTGGGCTCGGTGCCGTCGTCCGGCAGGCCGAGCCGGATGTCGGCGGCGGGCAGGGCGAGTACGACGAGCGCCGCGGAGGCCGTCGCCAGGAAGACCACCGGCTTGCGCGCGACCAGTTGGACCCAACGCAGTCCCATGGTCGGCTTGCCGACGCCTTCGTGGAGCGGCACCCGGGAGGTTTCGGGAGCCGTCGGCGTGGCGGGGTTCTCCGTTTCGGCGGCCTGCCGTTCGGCGCGGTTGCGGCGGCCCAGGACCCGCATGCCAACGAAGCCGAGCAAGGCGGGCAGCAGGGTCAGCGCAACGAGTACAGCGACGGTCACGGTGAGGGCCGCGGCGACACCGATCTGCGTCAGGATCGGGATGCCCACGACGGAGAGGCCGACCAGGGCGATGACGACGGTTGCACCGGCGAAGATGACCGCGGAGCCCGCGGTGGAGACGGCGCGGCCGATGGAGTCCTCCGCTTGGCGACCGCCGAGAAGCTCCTCGCGGTAACGGAAGCTGATGAACAGCGCATAGTCAATGGACACCGCCAGACCGAGCATCAGGGCGAGGGCTGGGGTGTCGGAGTTGAGCTCGATGAAGCGGCTGCTCGCCTGGACGGCGCAGAGGCTGACGGCGACGCCCAGAATGGCGGTCAGCAGCGGCAGTCCGGCGGCGACGAGCGAACCGAAGGTGATCACCAGGACGATGGTCGCGATGGCCACGCCGATGAGTTCGCCGCGGCTTTCCTCGGGTGCGCCCTTGGGTGCGTCACCGCCGAACTCGACAGTGAGCCCGACCTGTTCGCCCGGTTTGGCTGTGTCGAACAGTGCTTTCCGGTCGGAGTCCGTGAGTTCGCTGTGTGGCTCGCGGTAGTCCACCTGGACGAGCGCCATCCGCCCGTCCGGGGAGATCGCCTCTGCCTCGAAGGGATCCGCGACACCGGCCACCTTGGGCGTGTCCCCGAGCCTGGCCACCACTTCCTCGACGGCCTTGCGCTTGGCGGGGTCGGTGACCTTTTGGCCCTTGGGTGCCGCGATCACCACCCGGGCGACTGCGCCGTCGCCAGAGGCCTGCGGGAAGCGCTCCCCGAGCAGGTCGATGGCCCGCTGAGACTCCGTGTCGGGGATGGAGAAGGACTCGACAGTGGGCTTGGACAAGGTGGCCGCCCCGGCGCCGAGGGCGCCCAGGAGCACCACCCAGACGAGGGTGACGAGCCGACGTCGTCGGAACGACTCCCGCCCGGTCCGATACAGAAAGGCCTTCACGAGACTCAACCTTCTTTTGCGAGTGCACCGTCAATTCGTAGTGTACTGTACTGTTGGGCAAACTGAAAGAGGTCGGGGACGATCGCGTGGTAGGGGCCGCGGTCGACGGCCCGGAACGAGGACAAGGAGAACTCCCAGATGGGCGTTGCGAAGCAGCACCGGTCGCGGACACTGGGAGACGGCGGGCCGGTCATCGGTCTGCGAGAGCGGAAGAAGGCCAAGACCCGCGCCGCGATCCAGCAGGAGGCACTCCGCCTCTTCCGTGAACAGGGTTACGAAGCGACCACGATGGAGCAGATCGCCGAGGCCGCCGAGGTGTCCCAGAGCACGGTCTTCCGCTACTTCCCCACCAAGGAGGAGCTGGTCGCCTCCGACGAGCAGGAAGCGTTCTTCATCGAGGCGTGGCGCTCCCAGCCGACCGATCTGCCGGTGCTGCGAGCACTACGCCAAGCTGTTCGTGAGACCCTCGAAGGACTCTCACCCGAGGAGTTCAGCGCCCAGCGTGACCGTGACGCGCTGATGGTAACCGTGCCCGAACTCTGGGCGGCCAGCCTGGGGAACGTCACCCAGACCCTGCGGATGATCACGTCGTTGGTCTCTGAGCGCATGGAGCGCCCGGAAGACGACACAGCAGTCCGGGCCATCAGCGGCGCGATCTTTGGCGTCATATTGGACACCATGCTGCGCTGGGCCCAGGAGCCAGACCACGACATCATTGAGGACCTCGACCGGATGCTCGCCCATTTGGACAACGGCCGGTTCGACCGGCTCACACCGGAGTGACCCGGGCGGGGTGCCCCATGTCGGCTTCATGATCGAAGACCTGGCGGGAGGGTCAACCGACGCCGGGCATCACCAGAGGCGGGGGAAGAGTACGCAATGAACAGGCGTCGCCGCGCGGCCGGGGGTGTCACGGTGTGGGTGTTCAACACGGAAGGCCGTCCGGTGCCCCGGGCGCGACTGACGCTCGTCGACCGCGGCGGCCAACTTCTCGGTCAGGGAGAGGCGCGAGCGGACGGATCGTGCAATCTGTCGGTGCCTGAGGCCGATCCGTACGTCCTGCTGGTCGGTGCCACCGGGCACCTCCCCGGAGTGACGAACATCGAGGTGGCGGCCCGGCTGCTCCCCACCGAGACCGTCCTGTTGCTGCGTGAGGTGGCGACAGTGCGGGGAAAGGTCACTGAGGACACGCTGTACATGCCGGTGCCGGAGGCCCTCGCGCTGTTTATGGACGAGAGCGGACTGGTGACCGGCTCCGCCGTGACGTCCGGCGACGGCTGCTTCGAGATCGCAGGGCTGCGTCCTGGCGGTTACACGCTTATGGTGATCCATCACGAATACGAGCACTGGCTGCGCCGGGTGATCGTCGGAGGCAACGAACCGCTCCTGGCTGACGCCACGCTGACGCGTCGGCTGCTCTCCTGCCGGGGCGTGGTCCGTGACGCCCGCGGCCGGCCCGCCACGGAGACCGTCGTCAGCCTAACGGACGGCTCCGGCCTCGAACTGCGGGTACGGACCGACCAGAGCGGGAAGTTCGACTTCCCGACAGTTCCTCAGGGGCTCTACGTGTTAGGGGCCGCTGATCGGTCCGATCTGATGCGCGTGCTCGTGGACAAGGACTTGTCTGACATGGATGTGACCCTCCCGGACGTCTAGCACGGATAGACGGGGAGTTGTCAGTTCCCTGAGTCACTGGCAATAGGCGACGAAGGCATCAAGGTTCCGCCGGCGGTCTTGGTCTATACGAACGGCTTCGGGTGCCTGTTCCAGGCGTCGATCCATCTACGGATGTCGGCCTTGAAATCGACGATGTATTTTACTATATCGGCATCATGCTGCCGCGATCCTTGATGTCCTTCGAGCGGCGCACGATCCGGGTCGCGGAGGCCCTCGCGGGGGTCTGAACCGCCCCGGGTCGGATGGAGGCTTGATTCTCTGAGAGGATCGAGTCATGGCACGTCCTTCCCCTTACCCCGCCGAGCTGCGGCGTCGTGCGGTCCGGATGGTCGCCGAGGTCCGTCCCGACTACCCCACCGAGTGGGCCGCGATGAAGGCCGTCGCGTCCAAGCTCGGCATCGGAACGGCCGAGACGGTACGGCAGTGGGTCCGGCGCGATCAGATCGACAACGGGAACCGGCCCGGGGTGACGACGGAGGAGTCCGCGCAGGTCAAGGCCCTGAAGAAGGAGGTCGCCGAGCTGAAGCGGGCGAATGAGATCCTCAAGGCCGCGGCGAGTTTCTTCGCGGCCGAGCTCGACCGGCCACACCTGCGCTCGTAGCGTTCGTCGACGAGCACCGGGACCGCTTCGGCGGTGTCGAGCCGATCTGCCGCGTGCTGACCCTGCACGACTGCAGCATCGCCCCCTCCACCTACTACGCCTACAAGCAGCGTCAGGCATCGCCCTGCGCCCGTCAGGTACGGGACGCCGAGCTCACGACGCTGATCACCGAGGTCTACGACGCCAACTACCGTGTCTACGGGGCGCGGAAGATCTGGCGGGAGCTGCACCGGCAAGGCCACCCGGTGGCCCGCTGCACCGTCGAACGCCTCATGCGTGAACTCGGCATCACCGGTGCCGTCCGTGGCAGGAAAGTGGTCACCACCCTGGCGGATCCGGCCGCGACGCGGGCTCCGGACCTGGTGGAACGCGACTTCGTGGCCGACGCACCGAACCGCACCTGGGTCGCTGACTTCACCCACGTCGCAGCCTGGGCCGGCACCGTCTACGTCGCGTTCGTGGTGGACACCTTCTCCCGCCGCATCGTCGGCTGGTCCGTCGCGACCACCAAGCACGCCGAACTCGTCCTGACCGCGCTGGAGATGGCACTGTGGCAACGGGACCGGACCGGCACCAGGCCCGTAGCGGGTGAGCTGATCCATCACTCGGACGCGGGTTCGCAAACCGAACTCAACCGGTCGTCG
>NZ_SJXI01000131.1:0-10712 GCF_004337455.1 Parafrankia sp. BMG5.11
GAACACCCGGATCTTCTCCATGGCAGCGACCATACGGGCGCCGTAGGCCGTTCGCCCATGTCGCATCGGCCGCCGCCGCCGGGACGTCCGACTCTGAGCGGGAGCCCCGCGGCGCGCCGGCCACCCCGCCGCGGCGCCCGGCGGCGGGCGGGCGGCGAGCCGACCGGGCTTGACGGGTGTCGAGGGGTGCTGGCGGGCCCGCGCCCGGCGCCGCGGGCGGGCCCCGGCAGCGGTCTCCGGTGGCGGGCGCGGACGTGACGGATCTGGCGTCCACGGCCCCCCGCACGCCGGCACGATGGTCCCGTCGGGCACCCTGCGGTCGGCCCGCCGCCGACTACCGTGGAGACGGGCCGTGCCGGGCACGGTGCACCCGCAACACGCCACCGCACGGCGAGGGGAGTTCGCGATCATGGAGTCGGTGACGGCGGGAGTCGGTCGCGAGGTGGCAGTCGAGGTCGTGACGACGGCTTCGCTCGCACCGTCCATTCACAACACCCAGCCGTGGCGGTGGCGTCTCGCCGACGGCCGGCTGACGCTGCGGCCGGACGTCGAGCGGCGCCTCGCAGTCCTCGACCCGGACGGGCGGCAGCTCCTGGTGAGCTGCGGCGCGGCGCTGCTGCACGCCCGGCTGGCGTTCCGGGTGCTCGGCTTCGAGCCGGTGGTGGAGCTGCTGCCGGAGGCGACCGGTTCCGGCGGGCTGGAGCCGGTGCTGTCCGGTGACCTGGTCCTCGCGTCGATGGGGATCGGCGGGCGGGCGGCGCCGACGGATTCCGACCGGCTGCTGTTCTCGGCCGCCGGGGCCCGGCACACCGACCGCCGGCCGTTCGAGGCACGCCCGCTCGCCGGCGACCTGGTCGACCGGATGCGCCGCGCCGCCGAGTCCGAGGGCGCCTGGCTGATGCCGCTGTCGCACTCCGACCAGCGGCTGGACGCGGCGGTGGTCGCGGCCCGGGCGGACTGGGCGGAGCAGGCCGACCCCGCCTACCGGGCCGAGCTGGCGTCGTGGCGGCGCGGGCAGGGCCCGACCGCCGACGGGGTGCCGACCGGCGTGGCCTCGACCCATCACCCCGAACGGGCCAGCGACTTCCCGCTGCGCGACTTCGACACCCGCGGCGCGCCAGGCATCGCGGCGCCGCGTTCCGAGGACGCCGACGGCGGCGCCGACGCGGACGCGGACACGGGTCTCGCCCCGACCGTCGAACAGCGCCCGGAGGAGCTGCCGTCGGTGGAGCGCCCCGCCGTCGTCGTGGTCGGCACGGACGCCGACCAGGCTGAGGACAGGCTGCGCGCCGGGCAGGCGCTGGCGCGGGTCCTGCTCACCGTGACCGCGGCTGGCGCGGCCGCGTCGCCGATGGGCCAGCCCATCGACAGCGACGGGTACCGTTCGGTGATCGAGCGGATGCTGAGCATCGCCGGGCACGTGCAGATGATCCTTCGGGTCGGCTATCCCCGCCGGGACGCGGTGGCCTCCGCGCTGACCCCGCGGCGCCCGATCGGCGAGATCCTGACCTTCGGCTAGCTCCTGGGCGGCGGGTCGGGGGCCCGCCGCCGAAGCCACCGGCAGCCGGCCCGTCAACCGCGGTCGAGGGCCGCGAGACCCAGGTCGAGGTCCAGGTCGAGGTCGAGGACGGCGCTCTCCGCGGAGGCGGGCACCCGCTCGTAGGTCCGCCGGACGAAGTCGGCGACCCGGGACGCCGGCAGTTCGACGGTGACCGGCCCCCCGGGGCTCGGAAGATCGACGATCAGCAGGCGCCGGCGCTCGCGCAGCACCGGCGCGATCCGGATGGTGCCCTCCCCCACGGGCCGCTCGTCGCCCTCGGCGAGGAGCTCCCGCGCGAAGGTCCACGCGAGGACCCGCTGGTCCGGAACCCGCGTGCGCAGGGTGATCGCGACCGGGTCGAGCGGGTCGAAGCGGACGGTGACAAGCACCGGAACCCGCTTACCCGCCTCGGCGCCGGTCAGGTAGGTGGCGTTGACGTCCATGGTCACGGCGTTGGACACAATCGGACGGCCCCTCATGAGATCCTCCCCACCCTCGGTGTTGTACCTCACGGTGTCACCCGAGACGGGGCGATTTCACCCTGCCTTGGTCCGCAGGAGCGGGGGACGAAGGACCGTCCGCGGCCGCCGCGGGCCGCGCCGCACCCCGGCGCGGCCCGCACGGCGCGGTCAGGACTTCTCGATCACTCCGCAGGCGATCCGGTCGCCGGCGTCGCCGGTCGCGTTGGTCCGCTCGTCCGGGCCCGGCGTCGGGGCGCCCTGCGCGGTGTAGCGGTCGGGGATGTGGGCGAAGTTGTCGGGCTGGGCGTGCACGATCACCGCGGCGCCCTGGCTGCGCAGGTCGTCGAGCTGGAAGCGGTCCGTCTGCGCCTGCAGTTCCCCCGTGCCGTCCTTGTCGACCAGCAGTGGCGGCAGGTCGCCGGCGTGGTCGCCGTGCGTGGTCGCCCCGGGGTTGAAGTGACCGCCGGCGGTGCTGAACGGGCCGTCGGCGGCCTTCGGGTCGCACACCGGCTTCTGGTGGATGTGGAACCCGTGGTAGCCGCCGGCGGGCAGGCCGTGCAGGCTGCCCTCGACCCGCACCGCCCCGTCGACGGGGGTGAGGGTGACGGTGCCGACCTCGGCTCCGGTGGCGTCGTGCAGCACGACGTCGAGGCTGCCGGCGGCGCCGGTGGCGGGCGCCGACGTGGCATCGCCGGACACCTCCGGCGCGGACGCGGCGGCGGGGCCGTCGTCGGAGCCGCACCCGACCGCCAGGGCCAGGCAGGCGGCGGCCGCCGCGGCGGTGAGGACGGTACGGGACAGGGGACGTCGCAAGACAGCCTCCAGGACGGCGAACGTGCAGCGGCGGCGGCCCGGGCGCGTGCGCGGCCAGGATCTAGGCCGGACACGGCGCCGGGCCTGGTAGACGGCCCAACCCTACGAAGCGTTCGGGCTCTCGGTCGCCTCCCGGCCACCGAGTGTCGCCATGGCGATAGGCCCGGGGCGGCTCAGCGCTCGATCGCCGCGGCGAGGCGGTCGAGGCGCGCCGTGAGGCCGTCCGGGGTCGTGCTGTCGACGCTGAGGCGGTTCATCAGCTCCTCGTACCGGTCGACGTCCTCCGGCCGGTCAAGGTCGATCGCGCCGGTCAGGTGCTCGAGGTGGACGACGTCGGGCAGCTCGGGCTCAGCGAAGCGCAGGATGGTGAAGGCCCCGGTGGCGACGTGGCCCCCGTACTCGGCCGGCAGGATCTGGATCACGATGTTCGGCGTGGCGGCCAGCTCCCGCAGGTGTGCGAGCTGTGCCCGCAGCACCTCCGCCGAGCCGATCCGCGGCCGCAGCGCGGCCTCGTCGATCACCGCCCACAGTTTCGGCGGGTCGGGCCGGGTGAGCAGCCGCTGCCGGGTGATCCGCATCTCGACGGTGCGCGCGACGGCCTCGGCGCTCATCGTGCCCGGGTTGCTGGTCTGCGCGACGGCCGCGCGCGCATAGTCCTCGGTCTGGAGCAGGTCGGGGACGAGGTGCAGATGGTAGCTGCGGATCAGGGTCGCGGCGCTCTCCAGTCCGAGGTAGGCCTCGGACCAGCCGGGCACGACCTCGGCGTAGCGCCGCCACCAGCCGGGCCGGTTGGCCTCCCTGGCCAGGTCGAGGATCGGCGCCCGGTCGGCCTCGGCGACGATGCCGTAGAGCGTGAGCAGGTCGGCGACGTCGCGCACCTTGAAACCGACCCGGCCCAGCTCCATGCGGCTGATCTTCGAGTCGGAGGCCCGGATCTCGTAGCCGGCGTCCTCCCGGCTGATGCCGGTGGCCTCGCGCAGGCTCCGGAGCCGCGCTCCCAGCATGATGCGGTGCGCGATCGGCCCGCCGTTGGGCACGGTGTCCTCCTCGCCGTCGCGGTGGTGCGCTCACCGCGGGTCACCGACATCCGGCATGTCAGTACCGTTCGGATTTTCCCATGGCTTGACGGTCAGCATGCAGCCAGGTACCGCGAGCGTGGATGATGTGCTCATGAGGTCGAGGACCCGACCCGCGGCAGCCCCGGCCGTGGGTCTCGCCCCACCGGGGACGGCTCTGGCGTTCGACGGCGTCGGCATGACGTTCCCGGACGGGACGCGGGTGCTGGAGGACGTCTCGCTGCGCGTCGGGGCCGGCGAGATCGTGGCGCTGATCGGGGCGTCGGGCTCGGGCAAGTCGACGCTGCTGCGCATCGCCGCCGGGCTCGCGGCGCCGACGAGCGGCTCGGTGCTCGCCGGGCCGGGTTCCCCCGGCTACATCTTCCAGGACCCGACGCTGCTGCCCTGGCGGACGGTCGAGGGCAACATCGGGCTGTTCGCCGAGCTCGACGGCGTCCCCCGGGCGCGGCGCGACCGCCTGGTGGCGGACGCGATCACCATGACCGGCCTGCGGGGCTACGAGCGGTACCGGCCGCGGGCGCTGTCGGGCGGGATGCGGATGCGGGTGTCGCTCGCCCGCGCGCTGACGGCCCGCCCGTCGTTGTTCCTGTTCGACGAGCCGTTCGGCGCGCTGGACGAGATCACCCGCGAGCGGCTCGGTGACGAGCTGCTGCGCCTGCACCTGCGGGAGGGGTTCGCCGGGCTGTTCGTGACCCATTCGGTGGTCGAGGCCGCGCTGCTGGCCAGCCGGGTAGCCGTGCTGTCCGCCCGCTCGGGGCGGCTGCTCGCCGAGATCGAGATCCCGTTCGGCTACCCGCGCGAGTCGGCGCTGCGTTACGACGCCGCTTTCGGACGGGTCGCACGCGAGGTGTCGGAGGCGCTCAAGGACTCGTTCGCCGGGCCCGGACTCGCCGGCCCTGGAGAATCCGGGCCTGGCGCCGCGGGCGACGCCACCGGCCCAGCGTAGATCAGCCGGTGCGCGGCGGCGGACGCGCGGCGGCGGACGGGGCCGGCCGGGCCGGCGTCGCGCAGCGCCACCGTGGCCGCCATGGCGCCCGGCCCGCCGTGCGCACCGCCGCCGGGATGTGCTGACATCGACGCCAGATAGAGCCCGGGGATCGGGGTCTCCGGGCGACCCAGGCCGGGCACCGGGCGGAAGATCAGCTGCTGGTGCAGGGCGGCCGTCCCGCCGTTGAGGGCTCCGCCGCGCAGCACGGAGTCCTGGTCCTCCAGCCGTCGCGGCGACTGGGTGTCGCGGCTGAGAATCAGCGACCCGAAGCCGGGGGCCGCCGCCTCCAGCTTGCGTTCCACCCGCTCGAGGAGGCGGGCGGTGTCGTCGCCGTCCCAGCGGCCGGTGACACCGGCCCCACCGGCGTCGCCCCGGGGGGACTGCGGGAGGTGGAAGTACGCCCACGCGCTCTGCGTCCCGGCCGGCGAGCGGCCGGGGTCGGCAGTGGTCATCTGGCCGAGGACGAGGAACGGGTCCGCCGGCACGAGCCCGCACGCCAGCTGCGCGGACATCATCGTCAGATCGTCCATGGTGCCGCCGAGGTGGACGGTGCCGGCGTCCGCGATCCGGCGGTCGGACCACGGGATCGGCCCGGCGAGCGCCCAGTTGACCTTGAAGGTCGAGCTGTCCCACTGGAAGCGGGCCAGGTCGGTGAGCAGGCGGGCGGGGAGATGCTCATCGCCGACCAGGCGCCGATAGAGGGAGATCGCGTCCACGTCGGCGAGCACCGCGCGCCGGGCGCGCACGGCCGTCCCGTCGGCGAGCCGCACGCCACGGGCCCGGCCGGCGGTGACGATCACCGCGTCCACCTCGGCTCGGGTGCGCACCACCCCGCCGCGGGAGCGCAGCCGGTCGACGAGGGCGGCGGTCAGCCGGCCCGCGCCGCCACGCGGCACCGGGAAGCCGACATCCTGGCCGAGCATCGCCAGCAGCCAGCCGATCAGCGCCGATCCCGCCGACTCCGGTGCCAGGTCGGTGTGCAGCGCGCTGCCGGCGACCAGCAGTCCGGCGCCCGCGCCGGCGAACTCCTCCGCGGCGAACCGGCGGACGGGCAGCATCGCGAACCGGGCGAAGCGCAGCGCGTCGGCGGCCCCGAGCGCGCGGGCGAGCCGTGCGCCCGCCCGGACCGGCGGGAACGGGGCGGCCAGCAGCGCCTCGAGCAGCGGGTCGCGGACCCGTTCCCACAGTGCGACCTGCGCCCGCCAGGCCGCCGCGTCGGCCGGGGCGTAGGCGGCGAGGGATGCGGCCGTCCCCTCGAGGTCGGTGGACAGCACCGCGCAGCGGCCGTCCGGGGTGGGGTGGGCCAGCACCCGCGGGGCGTGCAGCCAGGTCAGCCCGTGGTCGGTGAGGTCAAGCGCGCGCAGCGCCGGGGACCGCGCGGCGAACGGGTAGAAGGCGCTGAACAGGTCGGTACCGAACCCGGGCGCGGTGACCTCTGCGGAGCGGCAGGCCCCGCCCGGCTCGGCGGCGGCCTCGCACACGACGACGTCCCAGCCGGCGTCAGCGAGCCGGTTCGCCGCGACGAGGCCGTTCACCCCCGCGCCGATGACGACCGCGTCCGCGGTGTCCGCCGCCGCGTGCCGGTCGATGGGACGCCGGCCTGCCGGCATGTCGGTCAGGCTCGGCGGGCCGGCATCTCGAACCCGGAGAGGAGCACCGCGTTGCAGTCCGCCGCGGCCTGCCGCACGGGCTTCGCCCGCTGGTAGTCGTCGGACTCGTACCAGGCACGGGCCTCGTCCGCCGACGGGAACTCGAGGACGACCGTGCGGTTCCCGTGCCACTCCCCCTCGAGCAGCTGGACGTCCTCGTCCACGGCGAGGACCTTGGCACCCGCCGCGGCGACCGAAGGACCTGACAGGCGGCTGTAGGCCGCCATGCCTTCGGGATCCTTGATGGCCTCGGTCAGGATGACGTATCCCTTGGGCATGTGCTCTCCTGGGCGACTGCGGTGCACGGCGTGGGACGGGCCATTTTCTCGCTACTCGCGGCTGGTGCGCGACCGACCGGCCTCGGCCGGCCTCACGGCAGGCCGCCGCGTGCGACGAGTTGCGCGGCGATGACGTTGCGCTGGATCTCGTTGGTGCCCTCGCCGACGATCATCAGCGGGGCGTCCCGGAAGTAGCGCTCGACGTCGAACTCGGTGGAGTACCCGTACCCGCCGTGGACCCGGATGGCGGCCAGCGCCACCTCCATCGCGACCTCCGAGCAGAAGTACTTGGCCATGCCCGCCTCGAGATCGGCGCGCTCGCCCGTGTCGTACCGGCGCGCGGCGTGCAGCAGGAGCTGCCGGGCCGCGGTGAGCTTCGTGCCCATCTCCGCGAGGTGGTTGCCGACCGACTGGTGCCGCCAGATCGGCTGGCCGAACGACTCGCGCTCCTGCGAGTAGCGCAGGGCGTCGTCGAAGGCGGCCCGGCCCACCCCGGTCGCCCGGGCCGCGACCTGGATCCGGCCGATCTCCAGCCCGCGCATCATCTGCCCGAAGCCCCGGCCCTCGGCCCCGCCGAGCAGCGCGTCCCGCGGCACCCGGCAGTCGGTGAACGACAACTCGCAGCTCTCGACGCCCTTGTAGCCCAGCTTGGGCAGGTCCCGGGAGATCACGAACCCGGGGACCTTCTCCACCAGCAGGATGCTGATGCCCCGGTGGGCGGGCTCGGCCGCGGGATCGGTCTTGCACAGCAGCGCCACCAGGCCGGAGCGGCGCGCGTTGCTGATCCACGTCTTGGTGCCGTTGACCAGGTAGTCCGCGCCGTCGGGCCGGGCGGTCGTCCGCATCGCCTGCAGGTCGGAGCCGCCGCCGGGCTCGGTCAGCGCCATCGTCGCGCGCAGCTCCCCGGTGGCCATCCGCGGCAGGTAACGCCGCTTCTGCTCCTCCGTCCCGAACGCCAGCAGCAGCTTGGCGACCACCGTGTGCCCGCCCATGGCACCAGCCAGGCTCATCCAACCCCGAGCCAGCTCCTCGGTCACCAGGGCGTAGCAGACGGTCGAGACGTCCACCTGGCCGTACGGCTCGGGGATCGCCAGGCCGAAGACCCCGAGCCGCTTCATCTGCTCGATGAGCGCCTCGGGGTAGGCATTGGCGTGCTCGAGCTCGCGCACCACCGGCCGGACCTCGCGGTCGACGAAGTCCCGGACGGTGTCGACGACTGCCCGCTCCTCCGGGTCGAGCTCCCTCATGCGTCGAACGCCGTCATGCGTCGAACGCCGTCACGAGGCGATCCGGCGCTCCAGCGCGATGTCGAGCAGCTCGTCGGTGAGGACGCGCTTGACACGCGGCCGGCCGGCGGACTCTCCCGAGGAGCGCTCGACGGCGTCGATCAGCCGCCAGCCCTCCTCGGTGACGAGGTGCGGCTGGCGGCCGCGCAGCCAGGTGTCGATCTCACCGACCGGGTCGAACGCGGCGCCCCGGTCGTGGCGGCGCAGCGTGCCGTCGGCGACGTCCGCGAGCAGCCGCGCGACGGTCTCGCCGGCGCACTTCTTGTTCGTGCCGATGATCCCGGTCGGGCCGCGCTTGATCCAGCCGGCCACGTACTCGCGCTCGACGCCCTCGACCCGCCCGTTCACGTTCGGAATGACCCCGCGGCGGTCGTCGAACGGCAGCCCCTCGATCGACCGGCCCTTGTAGCCGACGGCGCGCAGCACCAGGCTGGTCGGGACGGTCTCCCGCTCACCGGTGTCGACGGCGCTGACCCAGCCGTCGTCGCCGACCTTCAGCGCGTTGCGGGCGAACACGATCTCCTCGACCCGGCCGTCGCCGCGGATCTCCAGCGGGGTGCGCTGGAAGCGCAGCGCCACCCGGCGCGCGCCCGCGGGCACCGGGTTCTGCGCGTACCCACGCATCACCGCCAGGTTGCGCTTGACCAGGCGGGACAGCGCCTCCTCGCCCTCCTGCTCGGCGACCTCGGCCGGGTCGACGTCCACCCCGGACTCGGTGAACTCGGGCAGCTCCCTGAGCTCCGCGGTCGTGAAGGCCGCCTGCGCGGCGCCGCGGCGCCCGACGACCATGACCTCCTTGAGCGCGCAGGCGCGCAGTGCGTCGAGGGCGTGGTCGGCGATGTCGGTGCGGGACAGCCGCTCGTGCGGCGAGCAGAGGATGCGGGCGACGTCGAGGGCGACGTTGCCGGCGCCGATCACGACCCCGCGCTCGCCGCTGAGGTCGAAGGTGAGGTGCGCGTAGTCGGGGTGCCCGTTGTACCAGCCGACGAAGTCGACCGCGGACTCGCTGCCGGGCAGGTCCTCACCGGGAATCCCGAGGCGCCGGTCCGTCTGCGCGCCGACGGCGTACAGGACGGCGTCGTAGCGCGCGGTCAGCTCCTCACGCGTGACGTCCTTGCCGACGTCCACATTGCCGAAGAAGCGGAAGTTCTCGTGCGCGGCGATCGCCGCGTACACGCTGGACACCGCCTTTATCTTCGGATGATCGGGGGCGACTCCGGAACGCACCAGGCCCCACGGCGTGGCCAGCCGCTCGTACATGTCCACCCGGACCGGTACGTCGTGCTGTTCCAGCAGCGAGGCCGCCGCGTAGAAGCCCGACGGACCGGATCCGACCACCGCGACGGTCAACGGCGCGGCCGCAGCTCCCTGGGGCATCGATACACTCCTCCAGCCGAATTCCCGCTGATGTCCGCCCGTCACCTGGGCGTCGACCGCCGACGCGATCGCATCCCTGACCGGTGCGGCTCGGGCGCCGTCGCCCATGCAGGTCGCGACCGCGCCGTACCGACCACCTCAACGCAACGTAGAGAAGCGCGCTTCCGGGCGCAAGAACTGCGATGACGGAATGCGGCCGGCGGCCCGCGGTCCGCCACCCGCCCGCACCATTCCCTCCATCACCGTCACCGCATTTCCGATTGCGACGGATTTGCCCCGCACGGTAGAAGCCGGCCCGGCGCGCAGGCTGCTCAGCCGCGGGCGGCGCCCAGCGCCATCGTGTGCAGCATCACGGCCATCTCGGCCCGGTGCAGATCGGTCGCGCTGTGCGGGGTGGAGTTGATCAGACCGAACAGCGCATGGGTACGCGCCCGCGCGGTCGGCGCGTCGAGCTCGGGCCGCACCTGCCGCAGGACGTCCACCCACTGCTCGACATAGGCCCGCTGCAGCCTGCGGACCTCGCGCTCGGCCGGCTCCGGCAGGCTCCACAGGTCGCGGTCGTGGATGACGATCAGGTCGGGGTTGTCGAGCGCGAACTCGACGTGCCCGCGGACGAGCAGGTCGAGGGTCTCCAGGGCGGAGGCGCCGACCCGGCGGGCCTCGCGGGCCGCGTCGAGCAGGTGCTGGCTGATGCCGACGAGCAGCTCGACGAGCACCGCGTCCTTGCTGGGGAAGTGCCGGTAGATTCCCGGGCCGCGGATGCCGACGGCGGCGCCGATCTGCTCGATGCCCACGCCGCGGAAACCGCGTTCGGCGAACAGCCGGGCGGCCGCCCGCAGCAGTTCGTCGCGCCGGGTTGCCCGGGCCGGGGTGCGCGCCCTGACGCGCGGTTCGGCCGGGCTCGTGACAGCGGACCCACCGGCATCGCTGTTCCGGCCGGATTCACTGCTCTTGCCGGCGCCCCGGCCCGAGTCGGGATGGGCTCCGGAGTTGGCGTTCCGGGCAGCGGCTGGCGGCTGGCGGCTCTTGGCCGGGCCGGAGGCGGGCCGCTCGCCCGGGGCGGACCGGACGATTTCTGCTGGCACCGGAACACTCCTCCCAACTCGCAGGCTACCAGCCCTGCCCGCCCGCGACGCGCACTCGGTCACGGGCGGGCGGCTGCCGCGGCCGGCGGGCGCCACCCGCCGCGCCGGCCTTACCCGCCGCGGGGGCGCGGCGCCGCTCCTACACGCCGCGGAAGCGGT
>NZ_SJXI01000132.1:0-24167 GCF_004337455.1 Parafrankia sp. BMG5.11
CTTCACACGTTAATCTTCAGTATCCACGGGACACTGCGGTGTGGAAACAGTGCTTCCGACAGGTCGTCACGGCGATCCGAAGCACGTCGCCGAACGTGCGGATCGACTGGAACATGACCGGGCACCAGAACCGGATGCCGAACGGCGGCAGTGTCTGGGACGCCTACCCCGGAGACGACGTCGTCGACATCGTGAGTATCGACGCGTACGACTCGTACCCGGCGTCCACAACTCAGGAAACCTTCAACGACAACTGCAACAGCGACTCGGGAGCGTGCACCGTCGCCCGGTTTGCCCGGCAGCATGGCAAGAAGTTCGCGGTGCCCGAGTGGGGGATGGACCACAGGAACGGCGGCGGCGGGGACAACCCGTACTACGTCGAGAAGATGCATGAACTGTTCACGGCCAACCAGGATATCCTCTCCTACGAAGCGTACTACAGCGCTGGCGCCCAGGAAGCAGAGAACGTGCAGTCGGCTCTCGCGCTCGACCTCAATCCGAAAGCCGCGCTGCGCTACCACGAACTGTTCGGTGAGCCCGCGGTCGCGCCTTCCCCGACAACCGCAGGGTAACTTTTTGCCCTGCTCTCTCAGTCAGCCGCAGCCGTGAACCGGGAAATCAGAGACAATCCGCCGAAGGTTGATCTGTTCAAAACGCAGGATGCGATGGGATCCCGGCAGTTCCCCGGCGTTGAGATGCGATGTCGCAGGCGAACATACCGGCCCGGCGAGATGATCCTGGCGGCAAAACCCGGTTCACGAACCTCCGCACCGGCACAAATTTCTGCGCTACCAGTCTCCGGGCGACTGTCGACGCGATCGAAAACTCGGACAGCCCCCACATCGGCAAATCTTCGATCGCCCCTGCAGCCGAAGGTCAGGATGGCGACTTAACCGCCGAGTCATGTAGGACGGGCAGCCTTGTTCGCGGGTCCTGGGCCGGTCTTCACACTGCTGTCCGCACAGCCGCACAACGAGACCGCGGACAGTCACCGTACCGATGCGAGATCGCTGTGCAGGGTCGCGGCGGAGATCAGACGACGGTCACGCTGAGGTTTGTATAGCTACCCGTTACTGCTACCCATCGGAAGATCACCCGGGTAGCTGAAGAGATCGGTCAGGTGC
The DNA here is from genome assembly GCF_004337455.1 of Parafrankia sp. BMG5.11. Taxonomy (NCBI): domain Bacteria; kingdom Bacillati; phylum Actinomycetota; class Actinomycetes; order Frankiales; family Frankiaceae; genus Parafrankia; species Parafrankia sp. BMG5.11. The sequence goes on from NZ_SJXI01000132.1 coordinate 1,125, forward strand.
GGAGTACCAGTTTCGCATCTAGTAGCACGAAGAGATGAACATGGGCAATTCTCCGGGTGTTTGGGGGGTCGGCACCGTAATCAGATTGCGACGACAGGCCGGTGCCGACTGGTAGAGGGGCTGCCCGATCGGACGCCTCCCAGCCAGGAGGGTCTGGACGGGTGGTAGGCGGGTGGAGCTTGATGGGGGAAGGGCGTGCGGCGTCACAGAGCAGGAACCGTGCAGCCAGCGGCCGAGAAAGATCGGGGCGCGGCAGGCCGTGTCGAGGACGACCGGAATGCGGCGGTCTCCGAGGTGAACGACGGGGAAGTGGCTGGGCCCGGCATAAGCGGCAAGAATGCGGCAGGCTTCGGCATCAGCGACGAGTCCGCGGCCAGCCCCGGCACGAGCGGCGGGGATGCGGCAGATCCCAGCACCGGCGACGGGGCTTCGGCCGACGCTGCCAATAGTGGTTCACGGCGATGGAGGCGGCGGTCCGCGGTGGGAGCCGCCGTCGCGGGAGCGGTGATCTTTGGCGCGGTTGGGTTGACGACGCTCATCGGAGGCTCGGATGGTCCCGGGAAAGCGGCGGTGGCGCCAGCACCCGAAGCCCCGCCTGTCCCGCCGGCTCCAGGGAAGCCGGCGCTGAGCGCGAAAGGGCCGGTTCCGCCCGGGGTGCGGTGGCCGTCTGGGGCGAACGCGAACCCGCCGCTGGACATCCGCGCCTGGGAGGCCTGGACCAGCCGTCCAGCGGACGTCGCGGTCGTCTTCACGACACGGAACAACTGGGAGAACATCGCCTTCAACGACTGGCCGATGTCGGACTTCCGGCCGGAGTCCTACTCCGGGCTGCTCTCGGTCGCCCAGCCGCTCTTTCCGAAGACGGGCAACGAGAACGCCTGTGCCCGCGGCGACTACGACGCCTACTGGGCCGGCTTCGGCCAGACCCTGGCCCGCAACGGCCGGCCGGACGCGATCGTGCGCCTGGGCTGGGAGTTCAACGGAGACTGGTTCTGGTGGTATCCACGGGACACCGGGACGTGGAAGGCCTGTTTCGCTCGGGCCGTGACGCAGATCCGGTCCACCGCGCCCGCCGTGCGGATCGACTTCAACGTGAGCGCGCACCGCGACCGGATGCCCAACGGCGATGATGTGTGGGCGGCCTATCCCGGGGACGAGTACGTGGACATCGTCAGCAGTGACGCCTACGACTCCTATCCCCCATCGCGGACCCGGGAGGACTTCGACCAGCAGTGCGCTATGCAGTCGGGGGCCTGCACGGTCGCCTGGTTCGCGCGGACTCACGGAAAGCAGTTCGCGGTGCCGGAATGGGGTCTCGTCCGGGCGGACGACCACGGCGGCGGTGACAATCCGCTTTACGTGGAGAAGATGTACGACCTGTTCGGGCGGAACCAGGACATCCTCGCCTACGAGGCGTATTTCAGCACCGCGGACCCGCGAAATGTGCGGTCCTCGCTGATCAACCCGCCGCTGAACCCGGTCGCCGCCCAGAAGTACCTGGAACTCTTCGGCGCCCGGCCGGCTGCCGCCGCGAACCGCTGAGTTCCCGGAAGGAGCGCGTGCGCGCTGTGCTGGGCGCACGGGAGAACGCCGCATTGGAGAACGCAGTCGGAGTGGGTTCCAGCACGCAGTCGTAGCGCCGGAACTCCACCGACCGCTTTTTGATCTCCGTGGCTTCCGCTGCCGGTCCGCTGAACCGAGCAGCTGGCCATGTGCGCCGCCACGCTCTCTCTGTTCTCGTGACGCGCAAACTGGCGGCAGGTCGCCCGCGCGACGCACTGCGCGCGGCCATGATCTTCACCGGGCTGGGGGCCATGCCGCGGGACCGTTGGCATGGGTGAGAGTGGTCCGGCCGGACGGGCGGCGGTTGACAGATCCGCGGTCACAGCTTGCGCGCGGGTCGTATCACGACCTCCGAGATCTCAGTTCCGGCGGGTAGCGCCACAGCGGCCACAACCAGGTTCGCGATGTCTCGAGGATGTACGAGCAGATCAGGGTTCCACGGTCGTCCCTCGTCGCGGAATATCTGTTCCTGCATCGGCGTCGCCGTTCGGCCAGGGAAGATGCTGCATACTCGCACTCCCGTGTCGGCAATTTCGGCGCGCAGCGCGTCGGCGACCGCGCGGAGTGCGTGCTTGGTGGCCGCGTACTGACCGACGCCGGCCGCCGCGGACAGGCCTTGGGTCGAGTTGATGAAGACGACGTCACCGTGCGCCGCGATGAGATCGGGAAGGAGTGTCTGGGTCAGTGCGTAGGGGGCGCGCACGTTGACCGCGAACTGCTCGTCGAGGTGAGCGACGGGGGCGTGGGCGAGAGGATCGCGTCGGTGGACCCCGGCTGAATGCACAAGAATGGACACGAGGCCTACCTGACGCCGTGCGGCGGCCGATAGTCGATCACGATCGGCTTGATCGGTAAGGTCTGCGCGGTGCGGGTGGATGACACCGCCTGTGCACTCGGCCTCGATGGCCAGAGATCTCAGGGCAGGCTCGTCACGTCCGGTCGCGACGACCACAGCGCCTGCCGCCGCGAGCCGCAGGGCTGTTTCGCGGCCGATCCCGTGGGATGCGCCCGTGATGATCGCCCCGCGGCCACGCAGACCGAGCATGGCGCGGTTCGCACGTGCGGTTTCGATGGGTGATCCTGCGGCGGACGTCATGAGGTCGGCGCCTTTTCCCGCTGGCCAGCGACAGTGGCCCGCACGGACGGCTTCGCCGATCCCGCCGGTGACGACTGTGGCGACAGCTACGCGTATGTGACGGTTGAGGTGGTCGATTGCGCCCCGTTCACTGGTTCGCGGTCCGAGGCCCGCCTCATGGAGTCGGGGCGAGCCGGATGAAGCCCGGGGGCGGTTTCGCCTGGTCGAGGGCCAGGCGCCAGGTGGTGGAGGGTGCCTCGTCGTCGCCGGTCCGTTCGAAGCCGAGCCGCGGGTAGAGGTCCGCGACCAGCCCGTTCTTCGGGGAGGGATGGTAGGTGCCTCGTAGCGTGCGGGCGCCACGTTGCCGAGCGGCCTCGACCAACAGACCCAGCATCTCGTTCTCGAGGCTCCGGCCGATGACCCGGCAGCTCAGGAGCCAGGTGTCGATGTCAACCACCGGTCCGCTGACGCGCGCGGCGAGAACCCCGACCAGGCCGTGGTCACCGAAGCGGTCCGTGAGCCGGACGCAGATGGTGAGGATGTCGGGATCGGCGGCGAGTGTCCGAACTTCCGGCTCGCCACGACGGCGGCCAGTGACGTTGAACTGGTTGGTTTTGTTGATCAGTTGTGTGACGCGGGGAATGGTGAGTTCGTCGAGTGGCACGACCGTCGCGGTCATGTCGAGGTCGCGCAGGAAAGCGTCCAGGTCACCGGCGTCTCCGCGGAGTTCGGCGGCCCGAGCGAGGGCTTGGTACTGGGCGGTTCGGCTCCGGTCGACGGCGGTGATCGCAGCGGTCTCGAAGTAGGGATAGGAAGCGAGCGCCCGGACGTAGCCGTGAGGGTCCTCGGGGAGCTCCACGACGTCCACCTCGGGGAGCATCCGGCGGACGATGGCCCGCTCGGCGGGGTTGTCATCGACGAAGACGAGCGCGTCGAGGCCGAGGTGCAGGGTTTCGGCGATGTCCCGGATCTGGGTCGGCTTGTCGTCCCATCCGGCTGACAGGACGGCGATGTCCTCGGTGCGCAGTCGCATGTCCGGGTGGCGGGCGAACGCTTCCAGGACGTCGGCGCGGTTGTTCTTGGAACAGACCGCAAGGACAACTCCGCGCTCTTGCAACTCGAGAACATACTCCTGGAAGGCGGTGAAGGCCTCCCCGACCGGTCCGGCGCCGAGCGCGATGCCGGTGAGGCCGTCCTCACCGAGGACCCCGCCCCACAGCGTGTTGTCCAGGTCGAGGACCAGGCACTTGCGGCCGCGGCCGAGTAGCCCTGCGATCACCGCACCGGTGTGGCGGGCGAGTAGCGGGACGCACCCCAGCGACACCGCCTGCTTGGCCCGGTGCCAGTAGCGGGCGTCGAACCAGGACTCGGCGCCGACCAAGGCGGCAAGACGTTCGCAGTCGACGACGGCCACGGTACTGCCGGCCGCCCGGCCGAGGGCCGCGTTGAACCGGCGCAGCATCGCCAGACGGGAGGTGGGGAGCCGGGCGGCCACGTGTCCGAGGGCCACATCGGCCGGAATCGCGACGGTGTGCTGGACCACCCGTGCCTCGCAGCGTGTCGCCAGCGCATCCCACAGGCCGCGGAAGCGTTCCACCTCCGCGTCCACGGCGGCGTCGGCGGCGGCTGGGTCCGCTGGGCGGGCGGGCAGTGACACGGTGCCGTGGTGAACAGCCAGTACCACGATGTCGGGATGGAACCGGTACAGGCCGCTGCCGGGATCGAGGATCTCGCGCTGGTACTGGTCGTAGCCGGCCTCGTAGACCTCGACGGCGACCCCCGCCCGCGCCGCCGCCACGGGGAGCAACGCAGCGAACTGCGTCGTCGTGTAGCTGCCCAGCACAGCGACGCGGGCCGAACGAGGCAGGTCGGCGGCCGGGAGACAACGTCGGGCCACGCCCGCCGCGGCCAGCCAGGTGGCGAGGGTGGCGTCGGCGTCGATGGCCCGGAAGGCCAGGCGCAGCGCGCCGGTGGCGTCCCCGGTATCCGCCAGTGCGCTGGCGCGATCCAGAGCATCGCGGACATCGTCGTCACGCATGAGGGCCACTGGTGCCGTCATGATTCCTGCTCCTCGTCACGGCGATCGGTGCGTGTCTGGCCATCGCGATCGGAACGCGGCTCGGGCGTGGCGACCGGCGGGCGTGGCCGCATGATGCGGGCGGGCTGCGCGAACGCGGTCGACTCGCGGGGAAGGTCCACCGTGACGAGTGCGCCCGGTCCGATCGTCGCTCGGTCGCCGATGGTGATCGGGCCCAGCAGGCATGCGCCGGATCCGATCTCCACGCCGCGTCCGACGTGGGGGACCGCCGTACGGGGCGACGCCGATCCGGCGAGGCCGATCGTGACGTTGTGGCGGAGGATGCAGTCGTCACCGACCACGCTGAACGGCGGGATCTGAACAGCCTGATGATGTCCGATGAGCACGCGGCGGCCGATCACGGCCTGCGGGGACACCTCGGCGCCGTAGAGGTTACGGATGACCAGGTTGTTCACGGCCTTGCACAGCAGACCGACAACGCGGGCGGCCGGGCCACCGTTAGCCATCGACCAGCGGGCCAGCCGGTAGACCAGCAGGACATGGAAACCCGGGTGGGTCAGCGAGCCGTAGTGGCGGTCGCGATCCTCCCGGAGGAGCGTCGTCAGACCGGCAGAGCTCGCGGCGCCACCAGTTCGGTCCTCCACTACCGAATCCGCCGACGGGTCCACGCCAAGTGACGACGCGCCCGGTTCGGGGTTCTGCCAAGCGGTCGGCATCCCGGGAAAGGTATGCGCCGTCATGCGACCTGTGTCCGTGATTCCAGGAACCGCCGCAGCTCACCTACGTCCGCGAAGCTCATCAGCTGATCATCCGTGAACTGTACACCGAACTCGTTCTCGATGGAGAACATGAGGTTGATGTGGGCGAGCGAGTCCCAGCCGGGGACATCACCCGCCGTTGTGGAGTCGTGGATGACCAGGTGGTCGTTCGCGAAAACCGAACGGAATATTTTAAGTAGACGCAATTCAACAGTCATGCGTACCTCGTCCATGTCGACATACCCCTGGCTTCTACTTGGTTGTCGATCCTTGTGCTGCAGCTGGCCGGCGAACCGTCGCGCTCCCTCACACGCCGACACACTCGACCCTAACGTAAGAGTAGACTTGCCCTCATGAAGCGATCCCACCGGGTGGGGTGCGTTCTCCTCGACCAGCTGCCCCCGCCGGAAGGGACGTGGCGTCCGAGCAGGTGGCGGACCAGCCCTGGCTAGGTACTGGTCGAGCGGCGATGCCTCCCCGCACGAAGGCGCGGACAGCGACACCATCGACCTGTCTGCTGCCCGCCAGGCCGTCCTCGACTACCCGTCGTCCCTCCACGGATCCGGTACCCCCCTCACACCAGCCGCGCCTGGTCGCATGGTCCCGGGGCAGACAGGCCCCGCTGTTCTTGCCACCGCGCCGCGGCCGCGCAGCAGGGGGGCGACCAAGGCCATGTGGACCGTCCTCGACCAGGTCGCGTCCAGCGGAACGAACGCCGCGATCAACTTCGTCATCGCGCGACGGGTCAGCGCCACTGAGTTCGGCGCGTTCGCCATCGCTTACACGATCTTCGCCCTGGTCATGGGACTGTCGCGAGCCGCCTCGACCACCCCTCTCGGCATCCACTATGCGACCGCCTCACCACCCACCTTCCGGGTAGCGGCCCGCGCCGCGAGCGGCACAGCGCTCACCCTCGGCGTCCTCAGCGGCGCGGTGCTCCTCGCCGCCGGCACGGCAAGCACCGGCGCCCTAGGCTCGAATCTCGTGGCGATGGGCATCGTGATGCCCGCGCTGCTCGTCCAGGACTCCTGGCGCTACACGTTCTTTGCCGAGGGCCGCCCAGCCGCCGCACTCGCGAACGACCTCGTGTGGGCGACGACGATGGTGGCTGCCTTCGCGGCGCTACCCGCCCGTTTCAGCTCTGACGCGGCCTGCCTGGTTCTGGCCTGGGGTGCAGCCGCGGTAGTAGCCGCCCTCCTGGGCATCGCCCAGACACGGGCATGGCCTGATCCAAGACGCGCTATCCGCTGGTTCACAGCTCACCGAGAGACAACCGGGTTCATGACCGCCGAGTACGTCACCGTGCAGGGTGCGCAGCAGACCTCCACCCTGATCATCGGCATGTTCGGATCGTCATCGCTGGTGGGCGCGCTGCGAGGTATTCAGACACTGCTCGCGCCGACCACGAACCTGGCGGTCGCGCTGACCAGCTTCGCCATCCCGGAGTTCGCTCGCCGCCCGGACATGCCCCTCCGGACCAGAAGCCGTCTCGCCTACGCACTGTCCGCGGTGGTGGTGGCGTCCAGCACGATCTGGGCGTTGGTCTTCCTGGTCCTCCCAGACGGGTTCGGCCGGGCGCTGCTCGGCGACACCTGGCTCCAGACCCGGGGCCTGCTCGGGCTCGCGATCGTCCAACAGGCAGGGCCAGCGCTCGCGGTCGGTCCCGCCGCCGTCCTCTACGCACTCGGCCGGACCCGGCTCACCTTTCGGATCAATCTACGGTTCGCGCCGCTCCTGCTCGCCTGTCCGCTCATCGGGCTCCACCTCGGCGGGGCAAAGGGAGTCATCGTCGGCTACATCATCGCGTTCTGGTCGACCATCCCAACCTGGATAATCCAACTACGGCGCCAGACCCGCCCCTGAGGGGAAACCTGTAGAAGATAGGCCATCAGTACCAGGGCGGACACCCGGTAGCAGCCAAAACCAACAGGCCGGTGAACAGCAGCCGATCGCGAACGCCAGAATGACCCCCGGCGTCCTCGCAGGATTCCTCTGCCCCGAATACACCGATCACCGAATAGCAAAACCCCTCGAAAGGACAGTGCGCACGATGACCCGTTGACCTCAATACCGCCAAGCCAATAAGCGATTCGGAAATTCATTTACGCAGATCAGCATGTTGTCCGATCCGAAGGTGGGTGTTTCGACGGCGAATGTCCCGAGGCCAGGAGCACCGGACAGTCACCCGAAAGGATCGGTCTCATCATGCAGAACAAACAAGGAATTCGGAGCCAACACCGCCGCAGTGAGGACAAGCCGCGCGTTGAGGCTGTTGCGTCGAGGTCGAGCGCGGCGGTGGAGGCGCGAGGACGCCACCGGCATCGGTAGTTGCCAGGGACACCAGGGGACCCGGGCAACCGCCGACGCGGCCTCGGGCACCAGCCGTGCGCCGAACGGGACACAGGTGGTCAGGTTCGTCGGACGTCGACCTAGCATGCCGTCCCGTTGTTTCCAGGACGGAACCTTCCTCTCCGCTGGCCAACCACCGCGATATGCGGTTCGGACCCACTCAGAGTCTCCTGAGTGACGTATCGTGGCCATCGCAAAATCGACACCAAAGTAGGAGATGATCTGGCCTGTGAGTCAAGGAAGCCACACCACAAGACAGTCGACAGCTGTTCTCCTGCAGATTGGTGAAGTCGCCGAACGCGTTCAGCTGTCGCTGCGCACCGTTCGCTACTACGAAGAGGCTGGGCTGCTAACACCTGCGGGTCGCACCGACGGCGGATTTCGACTCTACGACGATAACGCGACCGACCGGCTACTTCTGATCAAAAAGATGAAACCACTCGGTTTCACCCTGGACGAGATCCGGGAACTACTCACTCTCCGTGATGACGCTCGTTGTCCCGGCCTAACTGAATCCAAACAGGAGGAGCTCCGGAAGGCAATGCGGACATGGTCCGCGCGGGCCGAGGAGAAGGTCGCGGCTCTGCGCGGGCAGATTCGTGTCGCCGAGAGCTTCGTCCACTGGCTACACGAACAGGTAGATGACCCGCAGACCCGATGAAGCCAACCATTTTGGCTCGGGTCTCTCGCATGATCCGAGACGGTTGCCGTTACGATTCGTTGGAAGCCCGCTCTGAACGCGCTGGCCATCGTGTCCAGGATCGCCTGGACTCGACCACCAACTGAGCCGTGATCGAACGCCATGGTCTCTGCACCGAGCGTCGGGTACTCCCCATTGCGGCAGGCATGATTGGAGTGGGCGAGGGCGGTTGGCCCTCACGTGGCGCCAGGCAGCACGGTGCGCGTATGAACGCTGGTGGACACGGGAGTACACGGTTGGGGTCGTCGCAAAACGGCCGGGGTGTTGGTCGTTCGGCTTCCCGGGCCCAGTTACGGAGCGACTGGCCCGAGAGTCCGTATTCCTTGGCCAGTTCCTGATGTATCCGACCAGCCCGCACGAGATCCACCATCTGTCGGCGGAACTCCTTGGTACACGGCGGTTCTGATCGCGCACCTGCACTCCTCCCCGGGATCCTTATCCCAAAGAGCCCAGGCATGAACAAACACCAGCCAGATTCAACCGTCATCGACCTGCTCGCGGCGAAGTTCCCGACGGTCGCGACAATGCTCACCGCGAAAGCCGATCTCTGCGCGTTCGCGGACTTCCCCGACCCGCACTGGCACAAGATCTTGTCGAACAACCCCTCGAACGGGTGAACCGGGAACTCAAACAGCGAACGGACGTCGTCGGGATATTCCCGAACCGGGAAGCGCTCCTGCGTCTCGCCGGTGCCGTTCTCATCGAGACCCACGACGTATCGCAGGTCTCCGAACGCCGCTACCCCGCCGAGGAAGCCATGCACAAAATCGACAAGAAGACCATCGGCGCCGCATCTGGAGAGAGAACGCCGGTCGTTCTCGACACGGCCGAGCTCACCGCCGCATAGTACCGAAGAACACAGGGCGGCGTGCGAGCGAACCTACATCACTCCACGGGGCTCTGTCGCCGAACATCTCGGTAGAAATATCCGCCAGCCTGGGTTCAGTCGAAGTGGCGACCTGCGCAAAATACGGCTACCCTGACACTGGATTAACATCCAGCCTTCTTTTCTCGTAGCATGGAGGAGCGATGAGGAAATTTATTCTGCGGGCAATCTACGGCTGCTGCGAAACCGCAGCCTCTCTTTCCTTGATGGTGTTGTACTACAGATCTGAACCGAGCCTACGGGCGCGCTGCGCCGATTTTAGGGAGCAGCACCCACGAAAAGCGGCTCATGACGTCGACGAGAAGTCGGAGAATCAGTATGGGGTGGTTGAGTGAGTTGACAAAATGCTACTCCAGGATTGAAGGAGTCAGGAGGGTGGTCGATCATTTGAATAAACGGACTACTTCAGGGTGGTCCGACTTCGCAGACGGTTTCCGGACCCGCGAGCAGCGCATCGTCAGCTACCGGGCGAACCATCAGCTCGTGGGGAACTAAATGAGGAGATAACCAGGACTCGCTCGAGACCACGGATTCAAGCTCTCTAACTGCTCGCGGGTTCAGGCTTCACGGAGGCCGGTCTCGGTGATAGTCCGACGGATGCCTTCCGACAAAGAGGTGGGACGCCAGCCGAGTTCCCTCTGCGCTTTGGATGAGTCGGGCGTGGCGTTCCAGAGCAAGTACTGAAGCTGGCAACGGGCGATCGGTGGTGGTCGACGGGTGATCTTAGCGACCGCCTCACCCGCCACAGCCATCGCAGTCATCACTGGTGTTGGAATGGTGATGACCGGTGCACGGCCACGACCAGCGACCTTGGCCACGGTCCGCGCGAGGTGCATCACCGTCGCATGCTCGTCACAGAGGATGTAACGCTCGCCCGACCGTCCGCGTTCGGCGGCGAGCAGGTGCCCCTGGGCCAGGCCCTCGGTGAAGACCACCCCAAACCCGCCCGAGGGGACGGCTGGTAGCAGTCCGTGCAGTACAGGACGGAACATCTGTGTCTCCATCGAGGCGTTACCGGTCGGGCCAAGGCCGTAAACTGTCGCTGAATTGGCGAAAACTACCTCCATGGCACCGGCCGTCGCGAGCACGGCCCGTTCGGCCTGCTGCTTCGACCGCTCATATGCCGTACTTTTCGCTCTGACGGCGAGATTCGTCTCGTCGAAATGGCCGCCTGGCGGCGCGTCGAATACATCGATCGTGCTGGTGTGGACCATGCGGATCACCCCGGTGGCCGCCGCGGCTCGAGTGAGATTCACCGATCCCCGCACATTGACCCGTTCGAACAACGACGGGTCCGCCAACCACTGCTCCGGTACCCCCATAGCATTGTAGACGATCTCGCAGCCGTCGCACGCGTCCGCCAGCGAAGACGGATTTGTGACATCTCCAGGTACGAGCTCGACTCCCGGAGGCAGGTCCATACCCGCCCTGTCGAGATCTCGGACGAGCGCCCGCACCTCATGACCAGCGGCCAGGGCAGCCCTGACTACGGCACCGCCGACCTTACCCGTACCTCCAGTAACAAGTACTCGCACCCGGAAAACTCTATAGCGAGATCAGTCGACTGCGCTCGCCGAAACGGCGACCCGATTTTTCCGACGCGGCCACGGCATCCGAGTCGTCTCTCCGGGGAGATATGCGCCGACGATCTGACTTCCTGTTGGTACCGGGTATGGGTGACAACCCGACACGGGAAATTTACTCAGAACTCCGGGTCGGTACGATAACGACGAGGCTCCGGCGGGAGAAGTCCGACCTGTTCGCCATCAGAACTTTCGTTTCCGGCGAGTTCTTGGCAGGCCCTGACGGTCAGAATGCACAATTCCCGGGAATCCGTCAGCCGGATTGGATGGCCTCCAGAGCAGCGGCTACCGTGGCTGCCGAACAGTCCCGACCGGGATTGGTTCGCGAGAAGCACGCGAGGCGCTGCAGGGCAGCCTCGCGCCTTGGCCCTGTTACGGCTCCCCCATGCGGATTCGCTCACTGAAAATGCCCCACAGTTTGCTTCGCCGGCGTTTGACCGTCATCCTGGACAAGCTCCGGAACATGCCACCCAACGACCGTGCCCGAAATGCATAGATAATGGCGGTCGCGCGGTGGAGATTCTCGATGGCGTTACCGATCAATACTTGGCCTGAGTCGACGGCCATGCTCGACGCAGCACCTTCCATATCCGTGCGGCGCCCAGGGCCGGCGGAAGCACGCCCAACTGAGCAGCGACAGTCCGACCCGCATGTTCCTGGACCAATGATCCTCGCCGCCCACTCAGAATCATAGGAGGAAAAGTGGACATCCATACTCTCAGCGATATCGAGGAGATCAAGCAGCTCAAGGCTCGCTATCTGAGACTGGTGGACGAGAAGAACTGGGACGAGTGGGCCGACGTCTTCACCGAGGATCTCTGTGCGTGGCTCGGCGATGTCCCGGATCAACAGCTCAACAGCCGCGACGAATTCATCACCTTCATCCGGCGGGCGATCGGCGCGGCGGTCACAATCCATCACGGCCACATGCCGGAGATCGAGATCAGCGGACCTGACACAGCTCGTGGAATATGGGCGATGTACGACTATGTGAAGTTCACCGGACCCAGCGGGGTTCTAGAACTGGATGGTTACGGACACTATCGTGAAGAGTATCGGAAGGGTACTGACGGCCGGTGGAGAATCTGCTCGCTGCGTCTCACTCGGATTCTGGGAATGGTTGAGCAACTGGAAATGATGTCGAAAAGGCCTACCATCCCGGCTAGCCGGGATGCGTCGAGCGAGGACCAGCTCGTCCAGCTCTGACGCCCCAGAATCGCGCCGCCGGACCGAGCGCTGTGACTCCCCGGTCCGGCGGCGTCACCTCGCCCCATCTCTCGCATGTCGCCCTCGCCTTTCGCGCCGACCCACGTCTGTGTCAACCAGGAGCCCCGGCCCCCGCCCTCGGTGCCGCCAGCCACGCCAGCCCCTCCCGTGCATGCGGAGGGGCTGGCTGAGGGTTCGGTCCCAGTGTCCGCGTACTTCGGACGGCCGCAACTCTACCCTTACGTTAGGGTTGAGTAGGGCGTGCGCGGCCAGTGATCTCGTAGGCATGAGAATCGCAGGCTGCACGTCGCCAGGTGCCTGACCGGAACCACATGGATCGAGAGGACAGCGACGCGTGACGGATCCCAGCCCGACTGGAACACCGAACCTCCTCCGGCTTCCCCTCCAACGACAACGACGGCCGGGCCGATCCGGCACCCGGACCCTGGACCACGCGTTCGACCCTCGACACAACAACCTCAACGCGCTGCGACTCACGCTCGCGGCGATGGTGGTGATCTCACACTCCTGGGGGTTCGTCCACGACGAGGACGACCCGCTACGCAACCTGACCGGCGGGCCGGAAGCAGGCACGATCGCCGTCGACGGCTTCTTCCTGCTCAGCGGTTTCTTGATCACCCGGAGCCAGCTCCGGGCGCGTTCGACCGCGCGCTACCTGTGGCACCGTTTCCTACGGATCCTGCCCGGGTTCTGGATCTGCCTGGCGGTGACCGCCGTCGCGATCGGCCCGTTGCTGTGGCGGCTCGAACGAGAGACCTTCTCCGGCTACCCCTGGGCGGGGCCCGATTCAGCGCTGACCTACGTCGTCGCCAACGCCCTGCTCCGGATGAACCAGTTCAACATCGGTGACCTCCGCGCCGGAGGTGCCCTCGATGGCTCCCTGCATACCCTCTTCTTCGAGGCGCTGTGCTACGTGATGATCGGTGTCCTCGGGGCGGTAGGAATCCTCCGCCGGCGCCGGTCAGTCGTCCTCGGACTCGGTTCCGCCTGCTGGATCCTGGCCGCCGCAGACGTCGTCTCCGGCACCGACCGGCTCGCCGACACCTACACCTTCCGCTTTACCTCGATCTTCCTCGTCGGCGCGATCATGTCCCTCTACGCCGACCGCATCCCCCTCACCCGACCACTGTTCGCCGCAAGCTGCGCCCTGCTCACGATCGCGCTGATGGCCCCATCCACCTATCTGCTCCTCGGTCCCGCGCCCATGGCCTATCTCCTTCTGCGGGCGGGCACCGGCCGCCGCCTCGAGCGGGTCGGAATACGCCGTGATCTCTCCTATGGCATCTACATCTATTCCTGGCCCCTCCAGCTCGTCCTACTCGAAGCAGGTGTCGGCGACGACAACGTCGCCGTCCACATCGTCGCTTCGATCGCCCTCTCCGCTGCTGCCGCCGCCGTGAGCTGGCACCTTGTCGAAGCACCAGCCCTCGCCCTGAAATCGGCGCCGGCGCCATCCTGGCTGCGACCGTGGCGGGCTAGCGCACAGCCTGCCGCGGAAAGCGGACAGCGCTGACAAACGGATCCGCGAAGCAGCGCTCTTCGACGACGTGACCAGTCGATATCCACCCCGGTATAGGGGCACGACGCCGCGCCGGCGCCACCACAGCGGATCCTGACGTCCGACCACGGCACAGGGCCATACGGCGCTGCCAACAGGCAGGATCCCGCGGAGACCGAAGAGGACCGGTCGCATCCCCGGCCGCGCAGGTGTGATGCCGTGACCGCCGGGCTGGCCCCCCGTCTCGCCTGGATTTGCCGAGGCTCGATCGAGCCCGCGATACTGCCGTAACCCTTACGCGGGGGAAGGGTAGCCCTGATGGTGGCTCATTACCCTGGTTTGCCATCCGACGGTTGATCGACAGATCCGAATCGTCAGGACCAACCTGCGTTTTCCCTCCGCACCCGGCAGATTCGAGCAATCCGACCGACAGGGAGAACAGCGTTCGTATGGACGGAAAAATGCTTCCCCTCAGTGCTGTGGACCATGCATTGCTCGACTATCAGGCGACCTATCCAGGAATGCCGCTCAACGTGTGCACCCTGCTTCTCGCCGAAGGCCCGTCACTGAGTCTGGAAGAGCTGCGGGATTTCGTCGCCGAGCGGATCAAGGTCCTCCCGGACCTCCTGCGGCAGCGCATCGTGCGTCTGCCAGGCCGGCACGCGCGGTGGGGCTGGACGGTCGACCCCGACCTCACCATCGACGATCTCGTCCGGGAACGGCTGCTGCCGCCGGGCGGCGGGCGCGCGGGGCTGCGGGCCGCCCTGGGCGAACTCGTCGGATCGCCGGTGCCGGTATCCGCGCCACCCTGGCAGCTGTGGCTGCTAAACGGACAGGACGACGGCTTTGCCCTGCTGTACCGCGCCAGCCACGTACACCAGGATGGCGCGGCGAAGAACCTGATGATCACGACACTGTTCGGCGCCGATTCGGCACCGTCGTACGGTACGGAACCAGCGCGATGGCACCCGCAGGGCCGCCCCGGCCCACGGGCGCTGGGCGCCGCGATCCACCGAACCGGACAATGGCTGGCGCCGACACCCGCACCGGCGGCGCTCACTGGACCCACGGGTGGAATGACCCACTCGTGGGTGTCGACTCCCCTGCAGCGGCTCCAGGCGATCGGGCTGGCGGGTGGCGCGACGGTCAACGACGTGTTCCTGGCCGCCCTCGCCGGCGCCCTGCGCACATGGCTGGCGGACGACGACGGGCCGAGCGCGGATGTGGGCGCCACGATGGCGGTCAGCACCAGGCGGCCGGCCGAACACCGACTGCTCGGCAACTACGTGGCGGGTGCCCGCGTTCTCCTCCCCTGCTCGGTAGAAGCCCCGGTCGAGCGGCTGGCCGCCGTCCGGGCCCATACAGTGCAACTGAAACGAGGCGGCCATCTCGGGATAGGCGAACGGCTTCTCTTCGACGCGCTGCCCGCACGGCTGCGCCGGCACGTGCTCGCCAGAGGGCTCGGCACCCGCTCGGCGGCGCTGTCCCTGTCGAACGTGTTCACACCGTCGGGCCCCCTCTCGGTGGCCGGCCGCCCCCTGCATCATGCTGTGCCAATACCGTCACTGTTCGCGGGGCAGCGCCTCGCGTTCCATCTCGGTGGTGTCGATGGTGTCGCCAGCGTCGGTGCGGCGATCAGCGGCGCCCTGCATGGGCTGGCGGATCCCGCCCAGCGGTGGCTGGCCGAGCTGCGTGTCCTCGAGGTCGCGCTGGGGCTGTCCGCCGACGGATCGAGCCGGCCGGTTATCCCCGCTCGCCGATCGGGTGGGGATAACCCGGCCTCACGAGACCGGTCAGCGGTGGGCGGCAAACTGTCCAGCGGTGCGCCCGTGCAGGTCGGAGCTGGCCTCGTTCAGACCGATCATCTCGACGTCGACACCGCGACCGCGGTACTTCGCCGCGACCGCGTCGAGGGCGGCGACGGCAGAGGTGTCCCAGATGTGCGCGTCGGTGAGGTCGATGACGACCTTGGGAATGAGATCGGCGTAGTCGAAGGAGTGAACGAGTTCGTTGGTCGAGGCGAAGAACAAGTCCCCGGTCAGCGCATACACACGGATGCCGCCGTCGGGGTCGAGGACGTCGGTCACCTGAACGATCTGAGCGACCCGGCGAGCGAAGAACACCGCTCCCAGCAACGCTCCGGCCAGCACCCCGAGTGCGAGGTTGTCCGTCGCGACCACCACGACGACGGTGACCACCATGACCAGGGTCTCGCTGCGCGGAACGGCCCGTAGCGCCCGCAGGCTGATGCTCGCCCAGTCAAAGGTGCTGATCGAAACCATGATCATGACGGCGACGAGCGCTGCCATCGGGATGACGGAGACAATGTCACCGAGTACGGTGACGAGGATCAGCAGGAACAGTCCCGCGACGAAGGTCGACAGGCGCGTCCGTCCACCGGACTTCACGTTGATGATCGACTGCCCGATCATGGCGCAGCCCGCCATGCCGCCGAGGAAGCCAGTGCCGATGTTCGCCAGTCCCTGGCCGCGGCACTCGGCGTCCTTGTCCGAGCGGGTGTCGGTCATGTCATCCACGATCTGCGCGGTCAGCAGAGACTCCAGCAGGCCCACCGCGGCAAGAGTGAACGCGTACGGAGCGACGATACGGAGAGTCGCCCACGAGAACGGAACGCTGGGCAGTCCCAGAACCGGCAGCGCGTCGGGGAGATCGCCCATGTCGCCGACGGTCGGTACCTCGATGTGACCGACGGTCGCCACCACGGCGATACCGATGATGGCCACCAGCGGCGCCGGCACGACTCGGATGAGCCGAGGGAAGAGATAGATCACCACAAGTCCAGCCGCGATCATCGGGTAGACAACCCATGTCTCGCCGACGATATGGGGGAGCTGGGCGAGGAAGATGAGGATCGCGAGCGCGTTGACGAACCCCACCATGACCGGACGCGGCACGAACCGCATCAGCCGCCCCGCCCCGACCAGCCCGAGAACGATCTGCACCACGCCGGTCACCACCGTCGTCGCGAAGAGGTACTCGACCCCGTGTTCCCGGACAAGGGGCACCATGACCAGCGCCATCGACGCGGTTGCCGCCGAGATCATCGCCGGACGGCCACCTGTGATCGCGATGATGACTGCCATCGAGAACGAGGCGTAGAGACCCACCTTCGGATCCACCCCCGCGATGACCGAGAACGAGATCGCCTCGGGGATCAGCGCCAGCGCGACCACCAGACCAGCCAGCAGATCCGCGGTGGGATTCGCCAGCCACGCCGCCTTGAAACGCCCCCACACCGCGGCCCGACCAACATCAGAAGACAACAAAACTACTCCTCGCATACGAGTGGACACTCGGCGATACGCGAAGCCAAGCCGCGGCAGGGTCGTCGACCATACGGAACGGAGTCACTTCAGGCTGCGGGCGTGGCGACGTCCACAAACCAACTCTAACGTAACGGTAGAGTTGACCG
Source organism: Parafrankia sp. BMG5.11 (assembly GCF_004337455.1). NCBI lineage: Bacteria > Bacillati > Actinomycetota > Actinomycetes > Frankiales > Frankiaceae > Parafrankia > Parafrankia sp. BMG5.11. The sequence goes on from NZ_SJXI01000132.1 coordinate 18,235, forward strand.
ACCTGTCGGATGGGCCACTCCCGTCATATGGGCGTGGAAGCAGGTCAGCGGGTCCGCAGCGCGTCGCTCGCGGAACAGATGGATCGCAGAGTCACCGCGTGGCGGTCCTGATCGACGACTCGCGCCAACGCCCACGCTGGCTGGGATGTCGACCATGACAGCCGTGTTAACCCACCCGAGCCGGAGCACGCCGCCTCCACAACGTGACGGCGTCACAGTTCTGACAGCGCTCGCCGGGCCGCCGAGATCGAGGCGACCGTCCAGACATCACCTCCGGGACCTACGCCCAGCCGGGCCCGCTCGGCGGCGACGCCCGCGGCGCACTCGGTCTGCGCGCCCGCGCAGCGGTCGCCGACGGCCACATCGAGGTCGTCCACGGCTTCCGCACCCACACCATCGAAGAGCACGACAGCCTGGTGACGCTCGTCTCCGACAACGGCCGCCGCATCGAGGACCTGCACGAGGTCGTCGCCCTGACCGGACCGCGCCCCGACCACAGCTGGACCGCCGAACTGCGGCTGGACCTCGACGAGCGGCTTGAAGCCCCCGTCCGGCTCGCCCCCTCACCGACCCCAACGTCCACTCCTGCGGCACCGTCTACCCACACGGCGCCGCCGAACTCGCCCACCCCGACCCCGACCTTTACCTCGTCGGAATGAAAAGCTACGGCCGCGCCCCCACCTTCCTCGCCCTCACCGGCTACGAGCAGGTCCGTTCGATCGCCGCCGCCCTCGCCGGTGACGCGCAGGCAGCCGCCCGCGTCGAACTCACCCTCCCCGACACCGGAGTCTGCGGCGGATCCGGCCTGTTTGACCAGCCTGACGCCACCGAAACGGAAGGCGGCTGCTGCGCCACGCCGCGCCGGTAGCGGTGCAGATCGGTGCTCCGACCACCGCCAGCAGCTGCTGATGGGCCCTCCGTCCAGCGAAAGGCGGGAAGTGTGTGCCCGGTCACCGAACCGGGCCTGCGGCAGGCCCTACCGCCGGCACGGCGGAAACGTTGGCGGCTGGCACGTCCAGATCCGGTGTCCCGCTCCGACCAAAGGGGCAAGCGCCCGACCGGGCGCCGGACGAAAGGACCGAAAGATGAAATACATGATCATGATGTTTGCGGGTCTGGGCGCTGCGACCGAGACGCGGACTCCGGAGTGGATCGCGGGCATGCACGAGCTGTTGATGAAGCTCGACGGCGAGTTGCGGGAGGCTGGTGAGCTGGTGGCCAGCGAAAGGCTGTTGGACCCGAGCCTGGCCACGACGGTCCGCTTCCGTGACGGTGCGCCGCTGCCGACCGACGGACCGTTCGCCGAGGTGAAGGAGTCGCTGGCGGGCTACTGGCTTGTCGAGGTGAGCGAGGAGCGAGCGGTGGAGATCGCGTCCCAGGTCGTCGTGTACACCGAGTACCCGATGGAGGTCCGGCGGGTTATGGACATGTCGCCAGAGTTGTGAGGAATCCGGTCGGACTGGGGTGGTCGTCGGCGCGGTGAGTGCGGGCCGGCGGATCGAGGACCTGCTGCGCGAGCTCGCGCAGCAGGTCCTCGGCACGCTGGTGCGCCGGCACGGCCAGTTCGACGCGTGCGAGGACGCTGTGCAGGAGGCGCTGCTCGCGGCGGCGGTGCGGTGGCCGGCCGAGGGAGTGCCCGACCGGCCCCGTGCCTGGTTGCTGACCGTGGCGGGCCGGTCGCTGGTCGACGGGTGGCGGGGTGAGAGCGCCCGTCGCCGCCGCGAGGCGCGCGTGGCGGCGCTGGACCCGGCGGGGCGTCAGCCCGCCGACGCTGAAGCCGCTGAGCATGACGACACGCTGGTGTTGCTGTTCCTGTGCTGTCATCCCGCGCTGTCGCCGCCGTCGCAGCTCGCGCTCACGTTGCGGGCGGTCGGCGGCCTGACGACCGCGCAGGTCGCTTCGGCGTTCCTGGTCCCCGAGGCGGCGATGGCCAAGCGTGTCACGCGGGCCAAGCAGCGGATCAGGAGCGCTGGGGCCCGGTTCGAGCTGCCGCCGCAGCCGGCCTGGTCTGAGCGGCTCGGCGTGGTGCTGCACGTGCTGTACTTGGTGTTCAACGAGGGGTACACCGCCAGCTCGGGACCGGAGCTGAACCGGGCTGACCTGACCGCCGAGGCCGTTCGGCTGACGCGTCTGCTGCACCGGCTGCTGCCCGGGGAGGGCGAGGTCGCCGGGCTGCTCGCGCTGATGCTGCTCACCGACGCGCGGCGGGCGGCCAGGACCGACGCGGATGGCTCGATCGTGCCGCTCGCGGAGCAGCGCCGGGAGCTGTGGGACGCCGCCGCGATCGCCGAAGGCCAGGCGTTGCTCACCCGGACCCTGGGTAGGGGCCCGGTCGGGCCCTATCAGCTCCAGGCCGCGGTCGCAGCGGTCCACGACGAGGCCCTGACCGCTGAGGAGACCGACTGGCCGCAGATCCTCGCGCTCTACGACGTGCTCACCCAGGTGGCACCCGGACCGCTGGTCACCCTCAGTCGGGCGGTCGCGCTGGCCATGGTGCACGGCCCGTGGGCCGGGCTCGCGCTGCTCGGCACTCTCGACGGCGACCAGCGGACGGCGAACACCCACCGCGTGGACGCGGTACGGGCGCACCTGCTCGAGCGCGCCGGCGACCGGGCTGCGGCGCGGGAGTACTACCTGCGGGCGGCGAGGAAGACCGCGAGCCTGCCCGAGCAGCGCTACCTCGCGCTGCGGGCCGCCCGCCTCGGCCAGCCGAGCTCACCCGCCGACGCCGCGGACTGACCGGACAGGCGCTGCGCGGGGCCGCCGCAGGCGGCGCGACCGCACCGCCCGGCGGTCGCGCCGAACCTCACCGTGCCGGTTGCGGGATGACGCTTGCGCACCCGCTCTGATTGCGATACTTGTTAAATAACAATCATGTGAAGGAGATGGGTGTGACGACGACCGCCGCTGTAGACCTGTACCGCCAGGCCGGCATCCACGCCGCGAAGATCATGACGGGAGTGCGGTCGGAACACCTGACCGGGCCGACGCCGTGCGCAAAGTGGACCGTGCAGGACGTGGTCGACCACCTCGTCGGCGGCACCGGCTACCTACTGGCCGCTGCCACCGGCGGCCAGCCTGGCGAGCCGCCCGTCCGGGCCGGCACGGACCGGTTCGCCACGGGTGTCGCCACGGTGCTCGACGCGGTGGCGCAGCCGGGCGTGACGGAGCGCCGCTGCATGTCGCCGCTGGGGTTCGAGTGGAGCGTCGGCGAGGCGCTGGCCGGCACGTTCATGGACGTCCTGGTCCACAGCTGGGACCTCGCTACCGCCACCGGGCAGGACACCCACCTCGACCCCGACCTGGTCCGAGCCTGCTGGGATATGTTCATCCCCGAGATGCCCGAACGCGGCCGGCGGGCCGGTCTGATCGGCCCGCAGGTCGCGGTGCCGAGCGAGGCCCCGTTGCAGGACCGGCTGCTCGGCGCGATGGGCCGCCAGCCGTGACCGCAACCAGCCCGGCTGACCCGGCGACCGAGGCGGGCCACGTCGACGCCGCGCTACGCGCCCTGGCTCACGCCCGCCGCCGGGAGATGCTCCGGCTCGTGCTCGGCGGCGAACGCACGGCCACCGAACTCGCAGAGGCCGCCGGGACATCCGGACCCGACGCCAGCCGCCACCTCAAGGTCCTACGCGAAGCCGGCCTGCTCACAGTCCGAGCCGAGAAAACCACCCGCCTCTACCAACTCGACCACGCCCGTTTGCGCGAGGTCCGCGCCATCCTCGACGAGTTCTGGGACGACCGCCTCGCCGCGCTGAAAGCCACCGCCGAGACCATGGCCGCCGAGCGGACCCCGCAGCGGGACACGGCGTGAAACTCGTCGTCAAGGAGATCACGATCGACGCGCCCGTCGCCCTCGTCTACGAGCTGCTCACCGACCCGGCGCTGCTGGTCCGCTGGCTCGCCGACGAAGCCGAGATCGACCCCCGGCCCGGCGGGGTCGTGCGCTGGCGGCACGCCAACGGCGACGTGTGCACCGGACAGGTCATCGAAGCCGTCCCACCCCGGCGGCTGGTGTTCACCTACGGCTGGGAACGCGCCGAGGTCCACGTCCCGCCCCGGTCGACGACCGTCGAGATAGACCTCGCCGCCACCCCCGGCGGGACCCGGCTGCGCCTGGTCCACCACGGCCTCGCAGGTCCCATGGCCGACGCCCACAGCGGCGGCTGGACCCACTACCTCGCTCGGCTCGCCACCACCGCCATCGGCAGCGACCCCGGACCCGACCCATACATCGACCAGCGCGTACCCACCCCAGCCGAACTGGCCGGACGGTGAATCCAATCCGGCCCCCAGACACGACACCAGGTCGCGACGACTACCAGCGCCTCACCGAACCGCTCCTGGCACGCCCCGGGGTCAGCAGGTCGACGATGATGAGCCTGCCCTGCCTACGGACCGACGGAGCCTTCTTCGCCTCCTACGACACCCGGACCGGCCGGCTGCTCGTCAAACTGCCCGCCAGCAAGGTCCAGGAACTCTTCGCCGACGGCACCGCCGAACCCTTCGCCCCCGCCGGGCGGACCTTCCGAGAATGGGCGGCCGTGCCAGCCGGAATGCTCGACGACTGGACCAGCCTGCTCGCCGAAGCATTCGACTTCGTCTCCGGGCCACCGGCCGCACCGTCCTCGCCACGACCACGCTATTGTCCCGAGTCGTTAATTCGTTCGCAGTAGGCGGCGAGGGTCTCGAGGATCTGATCGGCGGTCTTGGTCCAGACGAATGGCCTGGGATCCTTGTTCCAATTGTTGATCCACTTGCGGATGTCGGCCTCGAGTTCGACGACACTGCGGTGGGTGGAACGGCGGAGTTTACGATTGGTCAGTTCACCGAACCAGCGTTCGACGAGGTTCATCCACGACGACGAGGTGGGGGTGAAGTGCAGGTGGAATCTCGGGTGGCGTAGCAGCCAGTTCTTCACCGCCGGGGTCTTGTGGGTGGCATAGTTGTCGAGGATCAGGTGCAGGTCGTATTCCTTGGGTACCGAGGCGTCTATCAGCTTCAGGAATCGGAGGAACTCCTGATGGCGGTGCCGCCGGTAAGACTGGGCGATCACAGCCCCTGACCTGGGATCCAACGCCGCGAACAGGCTGGTCGTGCCGTTACGCACATAGTCGTGGGTCATCCGCGCCGGCGTCCCCGGCATCAACGGCAACACCGGCGCCGTGCGATCCAAAGCCTGAATCTGACTTTTCTCGTCGACACAGAGAACGATTGCCTTCTCGGGCGGGTCGAGATATACCCCGACCACATCGCGGACCTTCTCCACAAACTGCGGATCCGTCGAAAGTTTCCACGTCTCGACCAGATGCGGTTTCAGGCCGAACGCACGCCACATTCGCGACACCGTCGACTGTGACAACCCCGACGCCCTCGCCATCGACCGGGTCGACCAGTGGGTGTCTCCGTTGGACGGCGCCCCTTCCAACGTACGAGTGATCACCTCATCGACCTGGTCGTCGGAAACCGTCCGAGGCCGGCCCGGCCGCGACTCATCAACCAACCCCTCCAACCGATCGGCCGCGAACCGCCTACGCCACTTCGCCACCGTCGGCAGCGACACCCCGACAGCCGCCGCGACCTGCCCATTCGTCCCGCCCGCCGCGCAGGTCAACACAATCCTCGACCGCTGAGCCAACGCCTGCGACGTCTTCGGTCGACGCACCCAACCCTCGAGCACCCTTCGCTCGTCGTCGGAAAGCTCGATCAGTACCGCGCGCGGCCCAGGCATGCACCCAGCATATGATCTGAAAAACAACTACTGACGATTAATGTGTGGTGTTAATGGGTCTGGTGATGGCTGGTGGTGGGCGGGTACATCTTTTGCTATGAGGTATGCGACGGGTGGCGGGTTGACGCCCGCCGGGCAGGTGGAACGGGAGCGGGTTCGGTTGGCCGCGGCTGACCGGTTCGCAGCGGGAGCGACACCGACG
>NZ_SJXI01000133.1:0-19416 GCF_004337455.1 Parafrankia sp. BMG5.11
CAACGTACCGGCGGACAGTCTCGGGCGAAACCGCGCCGACGGTGGCGGCGACGTACAACCGCGACCACACAGCGCCGGCAACCAGAACCGCAGATACCCGAACCCCTCACGCAGCACCCGGGACGTCAACCCCGCGAGCTGGTCGGCGACACACGACGGGAAGTGCCTCAGGTGAACCTTCACGAACAGATCCACAGGGTCCGGCGTGACCTCCCACGCAACGACCATCCACTCATACCCGGCGCACTTCTCCCGGACCAGCTCGCCACAACGGTCACCGACAGGACCAGCGAGCACAGGGCAGCGGAACTTCGAGCACCACACCCTGCGATACCCACGGCCGTAGACACCACCCGCACCCACCACCCCCCGCCGAACCATGATCCGGACATACCGGCGACGCACACCAACGGTCACGGTCCGTACCCGATTCCCCTCACGACTGAAGACGCCAGCCCCCTCGGGAAATCTTGATGGACGTCCTGGCCGGAATGCTGGACGGGCCGCGGGCGCGGGGGGCGTTCGCGATCCGCTCGGTCATGTCCCCGCCCTGGTCGATGCTCATCAGGGACCAGGCGCCGCTGACCGTCGTCGCGGTCGTGCACGGCGAGGTTTGGGTGCTCCCCCGGGACACCCCCGCGGTGCGGCTGCGCGCGGGCGACGTGGCCGTCGCCCGCGGGCCCGACCCGTACGTCGTCGCCGACGACCCGGCTACCCCGCCGCGGATCGTGATCCATCCCGGGCAGGTCTGCACCACGCTGTCGGGTGCGAGCCTCGCCGCGCAGATGGATCTCGGCGTGCGCACCTGGGGCAACCAGCGCGACGGCGCGACGGCCCCGCCGACGACGATGCTCACCGGCACGTACCAGCAGCACAGCGAGGTCAGCCGTCGGCTGCTCGACGCGCTGCCCGCGCTGGCCGTCATCCGCGCGGACGACTGGGACTGCCCGCTGGTACCCATGCTGGCCCAGGAGATCGGCCGGGACGACCCGGGCCAGGCCGCCGTCCTAGACCGGCTTCTGGACCTGCTGCTCGTCACCGCGCTGCGGGCCTGGTTCGCCCGCCCCGACACCGACGCGCCGCCCTGGTGGCGGGCCAACGGCGACCCCGTCGTCGGCCACGCGCTGCGGCTGCTGCACAACCATCCCGAGCGCCCCTGGACGATCGCCACCCTCGCCGCGGCCACGGGCGTCTCCCGCGCCTCGTTCGCGCGCCGGTTCGCCAGCCTGGTCGGCGAGCCGCCCATCGCGTTCCTGACCGGCTGGCGTCTCACCCTGGCCGCCGACCTGCTCCAGGAGCCGGCGGCCACGGTCGGCGCGGTGGCCCGCCAGGTCGGCTACGGCAGCCCGTTCGCCCTCAGCACGGCGTTCCGCCGCCGGTACGGCGTCAGTCCGCAGCAGTACCGCGCCCACGGCGACCGGGCGGACCAGCCGCCGTCCGACGACCGCCCGGCGGACGCGCCCGGATGATCCGTTCGGCGACGACGACGTTGATGAGCCAGCCGGCGGCCATGAGCACCGCCCGGCTGGCCTCGCCCGGTTTCCCGACGGCGATCTCGTAGGGCAGGTGGGTGAACAGCTGGGTCCCCGCCCCCAGCGCGAGGGCGTAGGCCCGGATCATCCAGGCCCGGTGCCGGGCGACGTCACCCCGCCGCACGGCGACGACGCCCAGGATGACGGCACTTCCCATCACCGTGCCGACGATGATCCGCAGGCCGGCGAGAACCACGCCGTCGGCCGGCGGCAGGTCGTAGAAGAGCGTCATCCACACGCCGGTGAACGCCACGGCGAGCCCGCAGGGGATCAGGAGCCGCCCGGTGGCGCGGTGCCAGCGAGGTGCGCGCCGACGCAGGCCCGGCGAGAACTGGAAGGCACCCAGCACGCTGTACAGGCTGGCCCCGATGATGTGCACCACCACGGGCACGGACTGGGCGACGAAGCGCGCGTTCTCCGCCGTGGCCCGCGCGCCGCCGGCCAGCTCACCCACCCGCAGCGCGCCGGCCGCGACCGGCACGGCGCTGAGCAGGAGCAGCCCGGCAGGCACCAGCCACGAGGCCCGCCCCGACGAGACAACGGAGGAGACTGCGGCGGACGACCCGGCGACCGCGCGCCGGCCAGGCAGGCCCGCGGCTCCGGGTGAGCCCACAGCACCGGGCGAACCCACGAGGCCGGAAGGAGACCTGAGCGCGGTCCCGTTCTCATCGGTCACGAGACGATCATGGGGCCGACGGGGTGGTGCTCTCATCAGCGTGGAGGCCGGAGCCACCCTGGCCGATCGGGCGAGCTCCGGGTCCTACTTCCGGCCGACGGACGCCGGCCGGACAGATGCCGTTACCACCCGCCCGCGCCGCCCGCCCCCGACCGGCGGACGTCGACCCGTCCGGTCTGGTAGGCCCAGAGGGCGATCTCGACGCGGTTGCGGGCGCCGAGCTTCGCCATGAGGCTGGCGATGTGGGTTTTGACCGTGCTGAGGCTGATGTGTAGATCGGCGGCGATCTCGCTGTTCGTCCGGCCGCCCGCCACGGTGGCGAGCACCTGTTCCTCGCGGTCGGTCAGCGCCTCGACCGGCTGCACCGGCACCGGTGCGGGCCCGCTCCCGGCGAAGGTGGCGAGCAGCCGGGCGGTGACGTTCGGCGCGATGAGGGCGTCGCCGCGGGCGGCGGCGTGCACGGCCTGCGCCAGCAGATCGGGGCCGGCGTCCTTGAGCAGGAAGCCGCGGGCCCCGGCCCGCAACGCGGCGTAGACGTACTCGTCGAGGTCGAAGGTGGTGATGACGACGACGGCGAGCGGATCAGCCACCCCCGGCCCGGCAAGGGCGAGCGTGGCCTGGATGCCGTCCATCACGGGCATCCGGATGTCGATCAGGCAGACGTCGGGCCGCAGCCGGCGGGCGAGCTCGACGGCCCGGCGGCCGTCCGCCGCCACGCCGACGACCACGATGCCCGGCTGGGCGTCGAGGATCATCCGCAGGCCGGTGCGGACGATCTCCTGGTCGTCGGCGACGACCACCCGGATGTCCGGATCGGGGTTCCCACCGGCGTGCGGGTCGGCGCTCCCACCCGCGTCGCGGCCAGCGTTCACGTCGCCCACCCGGCCCGGGGCAGGGTGGCGGTCACCGTCCAGCCCCGGTCGGGGGCGGGGCCGGCCTCGCAGGTGCCGCCGAGCAGGCGCGCACGCTCGATCATCCCGGTGAGCCCGTAGCCCGGCGACGGCGGCGGGTGCAGGGCGGCGGTGTCGCCGTCGTCGCGCACGGACAGCCGCACGCACGCGTCATCGGCGGACACCACGACCTCGACGTGGTTCGCGTGCCGCGCGTGCCGGCGGGCGTTGGTGATCGACTCCTGCGCGAGCCGGTAGATCGCGGACCCGACCGACGGCGGGAGATTTCCCACCTCGCCGACGATCCGCACCCGCACCGCCGGGCCGGAGCGGGCCTGGCCGGCGAGCCGTTCGAGATCGGCGACGGTCGGGTTCGGCGCCAGTTCCGCCGGCTCGTCACGGCGCAGTACCCGGACCATGGCCCGCATCTCGGCCAGGGTGCGCGACGCCTCGAGCTCGATCACCCGCAGTGCCTCGGCGGCGGCGGCTGGGCTCGACGGCGCGGTGGCGATGCCCGCCTGGGCCCGGATCGCGATCGCCGAGACGTGGTGGGCGACGGTGTCGTGGAGATCCCGGGCCAGCCGCTCCCGTTCGAGCAGCTTGGCCTGCTCCAGCTCGCGCAGCCGGGCCCCGGCCCGGTACCGGAACGCCCCGCCCAGCGCGAACGAGGCGAGCAGCACGGCCGCGCCGCCGACGGCGTCGGCGGCACCGGTGGCGGCGGAGATCATGCAGACGGCGGCGGCGGCGAGCACGACCGCCGCGCCGGTCACGGCCTCCCGGCCCGATCCCCACCGCAGCAGCGAGTACGGCAACAGCAGCATGAAGATCATGCTGTTCAGCTGGGGGACGCCGCCGCCGGTGAGCACCGAGGCCACAGCCGAGGCACCGAAGGCGATCGTGACCGCCGCCAGCGGCCTCGCCCGGCGCCACAGCAGGGTCGGGACGAGGGCGAGTGCCAGCAACACCGACCAGGTCCGCCACGGAAGGTCCGCCCGCAGCAACCCCTCGGTGAGCGCGGCGACCGCGAGCGCGGCGGCCAGCGGCCAGTCCCGCCGGCCCGGTGTCGACGGGCGCGCCGGACGCGGCTCCTCCCACAGCGGACGGACGAGATCGCGCACCCCGCCACGGTAACCAACCCGGGCATCACGCCGGGCCGTCATCGCCGCGTGGCCGGCCGGACGGCCGGATGCCACCGCCGTCACCGGCTATCGCCCAACCGACGTCCCGGGACGGCCCGGGCCCTCTCCCGGCCGCACCCGGAGGACCGACGAGTGGCAAAGTGGGTACATGTCACAGAGCGTGTCGCCAGGCTGGTACGACGACCCGTCAGGACAGCCCGGCGCTCGATGGTGGGACGGCAACACGTGGACCGACCACACCCAGCCGGCACCGCCCTCGCAGCCCGCCCCGGCGCACCATGGCCCGGCGCATCACGGCCAGCCGCAGTACGGCCAACAGCAGTACGGCCAGCCCGGCCAGCAGGTCCCGCCTCAGAGCGGGCCGGGGCCGGGCGGCTGGGGCGGCCCGCAGGGCTACCAGCCGCCGCCCGTGCAGACCCGCCACACCCCTGACCGGGTCCAGCGGCAGGTCCGCGAGCAGGCCGGGGTGCACGTGCCGGCGCAGGGCGGCGGTTCGCTGTTCAGCGAGCCGGTGCTGGTCGTCAACCAGAAGACGAAGCTGATCGAGTTGACGAACGAGTACGCCGTCTTCGACCAGAACGGGAACCAGATCGGCTCGGTCGTCGAGGTCGGCCAGAACGCGTTGAAGAAGGCCGTGCGCTTCGTGTCGTCGGTCGACCAGTTCCTCACCCACCGGCTTGAGGTGCGTGACGCCGCCGGTGTGCCGCAGCTGGTGCTGACCAGGCCGGCGAAGCTGTTCAAGTCGAAGGTGGTCGTGACGCTGCCCGACGGCCGGGAGGTCGGCAGCATCATCCAGCAGAACGTGTTCGGCAAGATCCGGTTCGGGCTGGAGGCCGGCGGCACGAACGTCGGAATGATCAAGGCCGAGAACTGGCGGGCGTGGAACTTCTCGATCGTCGACCAGAACGACACCGAGGTCGCCCGGGTGACCAAGACCTGGGAGGGCCTGGCCCGGACGATGTTCACCACGGCCGACAACTACGTGGTGCAGCTGCACCGGCCGCTGCCGCAGCCGATGCTGAGCCTCGTGGTGGCCTCGGCGCTGACCATCGACACCGCGCTGAAGCAGGACTCGAACTGAAGCAGAATGTGAAGGGCCTGGGTTGAGCCGGTGGCGCGGGCACCGGCTACCGGTGCCCGCGCTGGCGCTGCTCCGCTCGCTCAGCCGGCCCAGACGGTCTTGAGGTTGCAGAACTCCCTGATGCCGACCGCGCTCAGCTCACGGCCGTAGCCGGAGCGGCGGACGCCACCGAACGGCAGCTCCGGATGGGAGCTGACCATGCCGTTGAGGAAGACCGCGCCGGCGACCAGGTCGGAGATGAACCGCTCCTGCTCGGCCGGGTCGGTCGTCCACGCGTTGGAGCCGAGCCCGAACGACGTCACGTTCGCCAGCTCGATCGCCGCGTCGATGTCCGGCACCCGGTAGAGGGTGGCCAGCGGGCCGAACGCCTCCTCGAGGTGCAGGCGCATCGCCGGGGTGACGTCGCCGACGACGGTCGGTGGGAAGAAGTATCCCGGCCCGGACGGCGCCGTCCCGCCGCACAGGATGCTGGCGCCCTCCTTCACCGCGTCCGTGAGGAGCTCCTCGATGTCGAGCCGGCCGCCCTCGGTCGCCAGCGGGCCGATGTCGGTGCTCGGGTCCATCGGGTCACCGACCCTCAGCGCCGCCATCCCGGCGACGAACAGCTCGGCGAACTGCTCGTAGACGTCCTCGTGGACGATGAAGCGCTTCGCGGCGATGCAGGACTGCCCGTTGTTCTGGCAGCGGGCGGTGACCGCCACCTCGGCGGCGCGCGCGACGTCGGCGGAGGGCATGACGACGAACGGGTCGCTGCCGCCGAGCTCGAGGACGGTCTTCTTGATCTCCTGCCCGCACACGGACGCGACGGCCTGGCCGGCCGGTTCACTGCCCGTGACGGTCGCCGCGGCGACGCGGGGGTCGCGCAGCACCGCCTCGACCTGCCCGGCGCCGATCAGCAGGGTCTGGAAGGCGCCTTCGGGGAACCCGGCCCGGCGGAACAGGTCCTCCAGGTAGAGCGCGCACTGCGGGACGTTCGAAGCGTGCTTGAGCAGCCCGACGTTGCCCGCCATCAGCGCCGGCGCCGCGAACCGGACGACCTGCCAGAGCGGGAAGTTCCACGGCATCACCGCGAGGACGACGCCGAGCGGCTGGTACCGGCCGAACGCCCGGCTCGCGCCGACCGAGCCCGGGTCGGCCAGCGTCTCGTCGGCGAGGAACGCCGCCGCGTGCTCGGCGTAGAACCGCATGCCCTTCGCGCACTTCGCCGCCTCGGCCTCGGCCGAGCGCAGCGTCTTGCCCATCTCGGTCGTCATCGTCACGGCGATCTCGTGCCGTTCCGCGTCGAGAATGTCGGCGGCCCGCCGCAGCAGCGCGGCCCGCTCGGCGAAGGTCGTCCGGCGGTAGACGTCGGCCGTCGCGCTGGCCAGGGCCAGCCGCTGTTCGATCTCGTCACCGTTGAGCGCGTCGAACGTCCTGACCACTGCGCCCGTCGCCGGATTGACCGACTGGATCGCCATGTCGCTCCCTCTGCTGGATCTGCCCGCTGGGTCTGCCCGCCTGGCTGCCCAGACGCGGGCCACGGCCGCCGTGGGGAGTGGGCACTCCCCGTCGTCGGCGCGGGCCCGTTCCGACTCCGCCGTCGGCGCGGCACTCACCGATCGACGCGATAATCCCCGATCTCGCCGCGCCGTGCCGGCGCCTGGCACGGTTTGCCCACCAATTTGCCGATCAACCGGTCGACCGGGCTTCGCCGTTCCGCCCCGGCACCCGCCGCCACGAGCTGGACTTTAACAGAGTGAGCGATTACTTGTGTCAGGCGATCTGGGTGCCGCCGTCCACCGACAACACCTGCCCGGTGACGAACGCGGCGGCGTCCGAGGCCAGGTAGACGGCGGCGGCACCGATCTCGGCGGGCAGGGCGGTCTGACGCTCCAGCACCGTGCGCCGGCCGATGGAGTGCAGCTCCGGGCCCCGGGTGGCGGCCAGCCGGGCGAACACCCCGTCCGGATGCCAGCGGCTGCCCGAGCTGACGTCCCGGCTCATGTCCTCGGGGAGGGTCCCGTAGGGCGCGATCGCGTTGACGGTGATGCCCTGCCGGCCGACCTCCTTGGCCAGCACCTTGGTGAAGCTGTGCACCGCGCCCTTCATCGCCGAGTAGACGGCGAGCAGCGGGTCGCCGACGATCCCCGACGTCGAGCCGATGTTGATGATCCGCCCGCTCCCCCGCTCGATCATCCCGGGAAGCACCGCATGGGTGCAGTTCAGGGTGCTCATGATGTTGAGCGAGATGTCCCGCTCCCACGTCGCCGGGTCCGAGTCTGCGAACGCGTCGAGGTCGACATTGCCGCCGACGTTGTTCACCAGCACGTCGACGCCACCCAGCCGCTCCCGCACGGCAGCCACCATGGCGACCACCTGTGCGCGGTCGGTGACGTCGGCGGCCTGCCACAGCACGTTCCCCGCCCCGGCGGCCAGCAGCTGCTCGCACACCCGACGGCCCTGCTCCTCATCCCGGCCGACGATGACGACGTTCGCCCGCTCGGCCGCGAAGGCGAGGGCGATACCCCGTCCGATGTTGGCGTTCCCGCCCGTGACCACCGCCGTGCGGCCGTCCAGCCCGGTCTCCATGCTGTGCCCTTCCGTGTCCGGTGCGGGTACCCGCCGTCGCGCCGTTCCGCGGTGGCCGGCTCTCCCGAGATGGCAGGCGTTCCCAAGATGGCGAGCGAAGCCCGGCCCGCCGGTCAGCCGGCAGGCAGGTCGACGAGGACCTTCATCCGCCGGCCGTCGCGAAGATCTTGTAGAGCGTCGTGCAGGTCGGACAGGCCGACGTGGTCGACCCACCCCGCCGTCGGGTACGCGCCGCCCGCGATCAGATCGATCACCCGGGTGAACACCCCGGGGCCGTAGCCCAGCGACCCGGTCAGCTCGATCTCCCCCCGGGCCAGCACCCATGGCGCGAACTCGACCGGCCGCTCGGCGACCGCGATCCCGACGTAGCGCCCCCGGGCCCGCAGCACGGCCGGGGCCAGCCCGAACGTCCCGGGCGCCCCGGCGGCGTCCAGCACCACGTCGACGCCGCGACCGCCGGTGCGGCGCCGGACCTCGTCGGCGACGCCGGTCGTGTTCGGGTCGAGGACGTCGGCGACACCGAGCCGCTCCGCCGCGGCACGCCGCGCCGGCGCCGGCTCGACGAGCAGGATGTCCGTCACCCCGAGGGCGCGCAGCCCGAACACCACGCCCATCCCGATCGGCCCGGCACCGAACACGAGGGCGGATCCGCCCGCCTCGGCACCGGAGCGCAGCACGCCGTTGAACGCGACCGCCATCGGCTCCACCAGCGCGCCCTCGGCCAGCGACATCGACGCGGGAAGGCGGTGCACCATCGCCCGCGGGACGGTCGTGAACTGGGCCAGCCCGCCGCCGTTCGAGCAGATCCCGTGCGTCATGACCTGCCGGCACAGTTCGGGGAGACTGGCCTGGCAGCGGTCGCAGTCACCGCAGGAGTAGAGCGGCTCCACGCTGACCCGCTCGCCGACGGCGACGTCGGTGACGCCCGCCCCGACGGCCGCGACCACCCCGGCGAACTCGTGGCCCACGATCTGGGGCAGCACGCCGCCGGTGAGCGGATGCGGCACCGTCGTACAGGCCCGCGGCCCGGAGAAGATCTCCGTGAGGTCGGTGCCGCACAGCCCGTTGTGGGCCACAGCGATCTTCACCTCGCCCGCCGCCGCCTCGGGCTCGTCGACCTCCTCGACGCGCAGGTCACCGGGGCCGTGCAACCTCGCCGCGATCATGACGCCCGGACCTGGTCGATCAGTTCGCGCACCCGGGCGGCGCCGAGGCCGGCGGCCTCCGCGGCGGGCATCCCCTCGGTGGCCGGGGAGAGAACCTCGGGCCCGACCCAGCCGAGCGCGCCGATACCGTCCAGCACGCGGAACAGCCGGACAAGGTCGAAACCGCCGTCGCCGGGAAGCCGCCGGTTGAAGGTGTCCCGGGCGATGTCGTCCGGTGCCTCGGCGGGCCCGTCAGACACCTGCACCGCGAAGACCCGGTCGCCCGGGAGCGCCTCGAGCGCCTCGAAGTCGGGGTTCCCCCGGAAGAAGTGCCACGTGTCGAACACCAGGCCGCCGTTGGCCCGATCCGCCGCCGCGACGACGGCCATCGCGGCCGGCAGGTCCCTGATCGCCATCATGGCCATGAACTCGAGCTGGATCAGGGTGTCGAACTCCGCCGCGCGGTCACACAGCTGCCCGAACGCGGTGGCGATCTCCTCGACCGGGAGGTCACCGGTCGGGCGGGCGAACGCCGTCAGCGCCGCGGGCCGCAGGGCCGCGCACATGTCCAGCACCTCGTCCGCGGTGAAGGCGATGGAGCGCGAAGCCGTCATCGGCTCGCCGCCATACCAGTTCATGAACCCGTCGAGCACGATGCCGAGGCCCTGGTCGCGCAGCCGCCGCCCCAGCTCGGCGGGCGCGGTGCCGGCCTCCTGGGCCAGCGCCACGTCCAGCGGGCTGATCGAGATGCGGCCGAACCCGCCGGCGACCGCGGCCTCCACCCGCTCCGCAAGGGGGCGCTGCAGGCCCACCGTGCCGGACCACATCACCCAGCCGATGCTCTCCGCTGAACCGGTCATCCGCGGCACCTGCCCCTCAGTCACCCGGCACACTACGCCGGAAACGACACTCAATGCCACCGTCGATATCCTGGGGCAGGTGTGGCGCGGCGTATAGTACGACTGTGGCGGGTGAGGTGTCAGCAGGGCTCGACCTCCGCGAGCGCACCCGGCGCGCCGTGCGGACCGAGCTGATGTCCGTCGCGATGGACCTCTTCGTTCGCAACGGCTACGAGGCCACGACGATCGACGAGATCGTGGCCGCCGCCGGAATGTCGCGCCGCAGCTTCTTCCGCTACTTCGGGTCGAAGGAAGACGTCGTCCTGGGGCACCTCGACGCCCTCGGCGCGTCCCTGGCCGAGGCCCTGGACCAGCGCCCCGCGAACGAGGACGCCTGGACCGCGCTGCGCCGGGCCTTCGACACCCTGATCGCCCACCAGACCAGCGACCCGCAGGGCGCCCTCTCAATGCGGCAGATGCTCGACGGCAGTCCCGGGTTGCAGGCCCGCAACCTGGAAAGACAATGCCGATGGCACGACCGGCTCGCGCCCCAGATCGCCGCACGCCTCAGCTACCCGGGAACCGGACCCGCGGATGACAGTCCCGCGGGAGCTGGCGCCGTAGTCGACAGCCACCCAGGTGACAGCCACCCGGGGGCCGGCCCCGCCACCGGCGCTCGCACAGCCGCGGTCATCGGCGCCGCGCTGGCCTGCATGGAGGCGGCAAACCGCGCCTGGATGGCCACCGACGGCCGCACCCCGCTGGCCACCATCCTCGACGACGTCATGCGCACCGTCCACCCCGCCGCCTTCTAACCCGTCACACTCGGCCCAGGCCGGGTTCGGCGCAGGCCGGCCGATATCCAGCAGATCCGGACACCCGGGGCAGGTTCCCTGTCTGATGGATTTCGCCGCAGCGCTAATCGCGTAACGGAGCGCCGCACTACATCCCCGCAACCACGCACGCGCCCGTGCAGCGCGCAGAACCGAGCAACCGGCTTTTAACCAACTCGAATAACGGCCACGATAGTTTTTGGTACTGATCAATTCCATCCCGACCTGCATGGTTGGAAAATCCAACCATGCACGACATGATTGTGGAAATTTCCACGTGCTCAACGTGTGCCCGTCGGGTCGGGGGCCGCCCCACGACCTTGAACGGGCGCCGACTGATTCCTGGCGGATCTTCGACGGGACTGTAGTCCTGCGAGCAGATGAGGTATGGCTGCGCTGACGCATTCGGAGGATCCGACGCACGCCAGAGGCCCGGCCGCCCACGGTCAGACGGCGCGGGCGACCTCGGCGAACGTGGCAGCAAGCCGAAGCTGTGGGTCGATGTCGATGGCAAGTTCGTAATGGCCGCGGCGGATATTCTGGATCAGGGCGTGGCGGCCACTGATCGTCTGGACCGAGCGGAGCCGTTTCGGCCCGCGCATCGGCCGCAGCCGGACTTTGAGCCATCCATGATCGGCCTCGATCCGGTTGTTCTCCCGCGCGGCGTCGACATGACAGGCCTCGGGGAGCAGCTCGGCGAGAAGCCTCAGATAGACAGGTGCCTTGTCGGTGGTGACCACGACCGGCCGGCGGCCATGCGCCAGCGCCCGGACGAAGAACCGGCGAGCGGCAGCCTGGTCGCGGCGAGTGCCGGCAAGGACGTCGATGACCTGACCGTGCTGGTCGACGGCACGGTACAGGTAGGTCCACCGGCCGGCGACCTTCGCATAGGTCTCGTCCACGAACCATCTGCTCCCGGGACGGTGCCGGCAGGCCGGGCGGTGTCCACGAGCAGCGGCGTGAAGCGCTGCACGCGACAGTCGCGCGAACTACGTTATTCGTCCCGGCCTTGTCGATCTTCTGGGCTCAGTCCCTGCGGTCAGTGCTGGTGTGGAGGTCCCGGAGCCACCGGGTTCGGCCTTCCTGTTTCCGGTAGCCGGTTTTCTCGTAGGTCGCGTGGGCATCGAGGTTGTCGTCTTCCACCATCGCGTCGGCCAGGACGGCTCCGAGAGCGACGAAACGCTCGTGGGCTGCCGCCAGCAGCGCACGCGCCACACCGGTCCGGCGGTGGTCGGGGGCGACCGCGAGCCGATAGATATGGCCGCGCCACCCGTCCCATCCGGCCACCACCGTGCCGACCATGACTTCGTCCAGTTCGGCGACGAGCACGGCCTCGGGGTCATGCGCCAGCAGCCGGCCGACCCCGATCGGGTCGTCGCTCACGCTCGTGCCATCGGCGGCATGCCGCCAGAACGCCAGCAGTTCGTCTACGTCGCCGGGACGGCCAGACCGGATAACCATGCCACGATCATCGTCTCTCGTCCGGCGGCCGCAGCAGGGCGGCGCTGCACCCACCGATAGACGGTGACGTGATCGACCTCGAGGCCGCGTTCAGCGAGCAGTTCCTCGACATCCCGGTATGACAGGGCGTACCGCAGGTAGCACCGCACCGCCAGAACGATCACCTCCGGCGGGAACCGGAACCCGGCGAACTCCGACACCGGAGCCGATGGACGGGCACGACGTCGGCGCATCCTCTGATCATGACTGATCGGCGGCTACGCGAAGGCAGACATCACAGGGGCGTCAGCGCCCTCAGAAGTGCCTCGCAGAACACTGGAGTTGCGAGAGGTTTTCTGCGAGCGACCATCGGGGCAAAACGGACACAACCCGGGGGTCTCGCAGCACTCTCGCAACTGATCATTTATGAGAATCGTCATCTGTGCGCCTCTGGCCTGGGATGCGGTCGGGCGGCACACTCGGTCACGTATCGTCTTCCGATATCGGATTCCGTAAGGAGTGCACCCATGCCGAGGAGTGAGCCGTGAGCACGGCATCGACCGCCGCTGGCGTCCCGGACGAGTTGCGGCGTCGCCTCGGGGTGCCCGACGCCGTGGTGATCGGTCTGGGGTCGATGATCGGTGCGGGGATCTTCGTTGCGCTCGCTCCGGCGGCGCACGCGGCTGGCTCCGGGCTGCTGCTCGGGCTGACTCTGGCCGCCGTGGTCGCGTACTGCAACGCGACGTCCTCCGCCCGGCTGGCCGCTCGGTATCCGGCCTCGGGCGGGACCTATGTCTACGGGCGTGAGCGGCTTGGTGTCTTCTGGGGCTATCTCGCGGGGTGGGGGTTCGTGGTCGGTAAGACCGCTTCCTGCGCCGCGATGGCCCTGACGGTCGGGTCGTACGTGTGGCCCGGTCAGGCGCACGCGGTCGCGGTGGCCGCCGTGGTCGCGCTGACCGCCGTGAACTACGCCGGGGTGCAGAAATCCGCCTGGCTCACCCGGGCGATCGTGGCCGTGGTCCTGGTGGTTCTCGCCGGCGTGGTCCTCGCCGTCCTCACCTGCGGTGAGGCGGATGCCGCGCGGCTGAGTATCGGCGGGGACGCCTCCTTCGGCGGGGTGCTGCAGGCGGCGGGTCTGTTGTTCTTCGCCTTCGCCGGATACGCGCGCATCGCCACTCTCGGTGAGGAGGTCCGCGACCCGGGTCGGACCATTCCCCGGGCCATCCCGCTCGCGCTCGCCATCACCCTGGTCGTCTACGTGCTCGTCGCCATCGCCGTTCTCGCGGTGCTGGGGCCGTCGCAGCTGGCCGATGCCACCGCACCGCTGTCGGACGCCGTCCAGGCCGCGGGCGCGGGCTGGCTCGCGCCGGTGGTGCGCGTCGGCGCGGCGGTGGCCGCGCTCGGCTCGCTGCTGGCGCTCATCCTCGGCGTCTCGCGCACGACCCTGGCGATGGCCCGGGACCGGCATCTGCCCCACGCCCTGGCGGCGGTCCACCCCAGGTTCGGGGTGCCGCACCGGGCCGAGCTCGCCGTCAGCGCCGTGGTGGCGGTCCTCGCGGCGACGGCGGACGTGCGTGGGGCGATCGGGTTCTCCTCCTTCGGTGTGCTGGCCTACTACGCCATCGCCAACGTCTCCGCCTGGACCCTGACCCCCGGCGAGGGCCGCCCGCACCGCCTGATCCCTGTCCTCGGGCTGGCGGGCTGCCTCACGCTGGCTTTCGCCCTGCCTCCGGCCTCTGTGATCGCCGGGGTCGCGGTGTTGGCCGTGGGCGCCGCCGCCTACGGGATACGCCGCATGGTGGCCCCGTAACCCTTGCACGACACGGCTGCGGGCCGGGCGCACAACCACCGGTGCCCCGCTGGCTCACGGGACGGTATCGGTATCCGATACGTTGCGATGGCAGAGGGGCACCTCGTATGACACAACTCGGCACCTGGCAGGCCCGGCTGACCTCGACCACCGCGCCCGCCGCGGTGATCCTCATCCGCTTCTACGTCGGCGCGGTCTTCCTCTTCGAGGGCATTCAGAAGTTCCTCTACCCCGACGAGCTCGGCGCCGGCCGGTTCGACAAGGCCGCCATCCCCGCCCCCGGCTTCTTCGCACCCCTGGACGGGGGCTTCGAGATCGCCTGCGGTGCGCTGATCCTGGCCGGGCTGCTCACCCGACTCGCCACCCTGCCGATGATCGTGAACATGCTCGGTGCGCTACTCATCACCAAGCTGCCCATCCTGTGGGGCGACGCCCCGCTCTTCGACGGCGCATCCGGCTGGTGGGACTTCGTCCACGAATCCCGCACCGACCTCGCCCAGCTGTGCGGCAGCCTCTTCCTGCTCATCGTCGGCGCCGGCGCCTACTCCCTCGACGCCCACCTGCACCCCACCGCCACGGCTTAGCCGCACGCCCCGCAGACTCCCAACGCGGTTCCTACAGGGTGTCGTCGCCGAGGACTTCGCGGGCCAGCTCCGCCAGAGCCTTGCGGTCCTCCGCGAGAGCCCGCCTCCCGACCTCGGTCGCCCGGTAGACCCGCCGGGCCCGGCCATCCACGACACGCTGGTCAGAGGTCAGCAGCCCGTCCGCTTCCAGCCGATGCAGCGTCGGATACAGCGTGCCGGGGCTGATCTGGTAGCCGTGGCGGGCCAGCTCCTCGGTCATCCATGCGCCGTGGATCTCCCCCTCGGCCGCGTGGTGCAGGATGTGCAGCCGCACCGCACCCCGCTGAAACTCCCGCACCCCTGACCCACCTCCGACAGCGACGAAACCGATATCGGCATCCGACCCTACGCCCGAGGTGGGCCCAGCCAGACGTTGTCAGTAGCGACCATCCGCCACCCGCAGGGCGCGTGAGTGAACTGTCACACCCAGTCATTACGGTCGCACCGTGAACAACCTCGCCACACTGGCCGCGTCCGTGACTGAATTCGCGGCGCGCAACACCATGACCCTGGTGCCCGCGGTGCCTGAACGCGACCTCGGCCCGGAGGTGAACATCTCGCCGGGCGCCTTGGACCTGCCCGGCTTCCTCGCTCTCGCCGCGATGCTCGGTGGCGCAGTGCTGTACCTCAAGGCCGTTGCCTTCGACCCCGACAACGATGAGGACGAGGTAGCGGACCCGCCTACGCATCTGATCAAAAACAAGGGCGAGACCGGCCGGGTCAGCGTCGCGTTCGCCGCGAACGGTCTGATCCGCTTCTGGGAGCAGTCCGCGCCCTGGTACCTCGAATGGCAGGAACTGACGGGCCGCCCCTCGGCGCGGTTTCCCGCGCAGCGTGACGCCGACGAGGACACCGAGCGACTCAGCGACGAGGAGCGGGCACGCCTCTCCGCCGAGCGGGTGGACACGCTGCTGGCCGACCCGGGGTTCCGGGCGGCGAAGCAGGGCGGAGCCAGGCAGCGGTACGCCAAGTTCACCATCCCCAAAGACACCGACAAGTGGGTCGGCTGGGAGGCGACCCGTGATGCAGCCGACCGGGCCGAGGAACTGGCTCAGGCACAATACGCCCAGATCATCCCGCGTCTCGATGAGCTGCCTCGCCGACCATCGGTCGCCGGCAACACCCCGATGGGTTGCAACGGCCGGCCCGAAGACATCGCCGATTCGTTCTGACTCCGGCCACGCCGCCCCCGGCTGCCTTCCTGCCTGTCGGCTAGCAGGCAGTTGTGCCGTTTCCGCAGGTCAACACCGCTAACATGCGGCAACGCCGAAAGCAAAATGGGGGATCGATGCGACACAAGAATGCGGCTCGGTTACTGCTCGTGCTCATGGCTGGTGCGATCGCTGCTGGATGCGGCAGCTCTGATTCCGAGTCGGGCACGGCTGCGGACTCGCCCCCGGCGGTGACGCGCACGCCTACGGACGACGCTACCGACCCGTCAGCTGACACCTCCCCGGACCAATCGTCCGCGACGTCGTTGCCACCCGGGGCCGAACCCGGCTTGGACGACATCAATGACGACGGCGAGCCCGACCCGACCTGCGGCACCCAGGATTTCGGCGCCGGACTCGTGATCCGCATCCCGTGCGACATCGGCGGCTACGCCCACGAGCCGGAAGAGGGAACCCGGCTGATCGAGGGCTCGCTCTACCGACTGCCGGGGCCTGACAACATCGACCTCACCGGAATCTCCGGGGAAAACCTTTCCGCGAGGCACGCCGACGGCACCGCACTGTTCATTCTGGTCTTCAACAGCGACAACCTGTTCGCGACCGGCAGCGACGTCATCGGCAGCACGGACACGCTCGACGCCACCATCCGCCTGATCAACTCGCAGTTCTCGGCCGGCGAGATCCAGGTCCGCGGCCACACGGATGCGACCGGCGCCGTCAGAGGCAACCAGACCCTGTCGGAAAACCGCGCCCGGGTCGTTCAGCAGTACCTGCTCGACCACGCTGTATCTGCCACGGCGGTCACTGCGGTCGGACTCGGCAGCACCCAGCCACTAACAGAAGAGGCCAACCCGGACGGTTCACCCGACCCCGAAGGTCAGCGTTTCAACCGGCGCGTCGAGATAGTCGTCCGGCTCCCCGGATAGCCGGTCGAACGACTTGTCGGCACGGGCGGTACTGTCCGGGTGTAGGCGTCAGATACAGATGAGCAACCGACCGCGTATGTGAGCAGCCCATGAGCAGCGGTCAGGTTCATCCGAGCAGTCGCCACCGTCGGTGATGTTCAGTAACATGCCCTCGGTGTCTACGAGCCGCGGGCCGCCCTCGGCGAACAGGGCCTCCGCATCGACCCGGCCCGGCGCCGAGGGCGTTCAGCCGGGCTTTTCCATGTCGATGAACTCCACGGCCCCGTAACCGTCGAAAGTCTCGGTATGCCGGCCGGTCTCGGTGAAGCCGATGCGCCGGTACAGGCGGATGGCGCGTTCGTTGAAGGCCGCGACATCGAGCGCCACGCGGCGCCGGCCGTAGATGGGGCGGGCGAACTCCAGGCCAGCCAGCACGAACTGCTCGCCGAGCCCACGCCCGGTGAGATCCGGTCGCAGGCCGAACCCATAGAACAGCGCGTCGCCGCACGGCTCGAAGAAGTAGAAGCCGATGAGGGCGCCGTCGTCGTCGCGCACGGCGAAGAAGAGCTCGGGGTTCTTCACGGGTAGGCCGTCGCTGTCGTAGAAGTCGTAGGGCGGGTCGTAACGCCAGGCGTCGCGTTCGCGGAACATGGCGTCGTCCGCCGGTTCGATCCTCACCGCTCCCGCCCGTCCCGAACGCCGGTCCCACCCATCAGCGCGATTCTCCCACGGCGCGCGGTGGTTGGCCGCCTCCATGGAATGCTGGCCCTACCTCGTCCGCTGAGCGCGACGTCCAACCCGTCCTCGACCTCCTTCACCGGACACGAACTGCGGTCACGTTCAGTAGCCGACAGTGGGGCTCCGCACCCGTCAGTCCTGGCAATAACTGCTCAACTGGCTCCCGGCGGGAAGGCGGGAGTACGGGTCTAGCCGGAGATGGATGGGGTGAGGTGGGCGGTGAGCGCGGCGGCGGTCGCGGCGAGCAACGGCATGGCTCGCCGCGCGGCCGGGACGGATGGCGCGGTCACCGAGAGCGCCGCCGCTGGACCGCCGTCGCTTGTCGGACCCACCGGTGCGGCGATCTCAACCTCCCCCAGACGCCTTTCTTCCTTGGCGATCGCAAGCGAGCCACCGCGAATGTCAGCGAACTGGCGGTGGAGTAGCCCCGGCGCGGTGACGGTGTATGGCGTGACCCGCACCAGGTCGCTCAGGACCTGCTGTCGTAGGGCGTCAGGACCGTGGGCCAGAAAGAGCTTGCCCGCGGCCGTCGCGTGCAGGGGCAGATGTGACCCCCTCGACACGGCTGCGCCCAGCTCGTCGACGACGAGCAGCCGATTGCCGTCGAGGGAGGTGAGCGCCACGGCGCGGCCCGTCGCCGTCCGCAGTCCACGCAGGTAGGGCTGTGCGGCGTCGGTGAGCCGACGCTGGCACGGAACCTGACCGCCCAGCACCCACAGCCGGGTCCCCAGCCGGTACGACCCGTCCGCCTGACGTTCCAACCCTCCCCACGCCACGAGCTCCCGCACCAGCCGCAACGCCGTGGGCAACGGCAGACTGCTGCGCGCCGCGATTGTGGTCAGCCGCAGGCTGGCCGACCCGTCGGCAAACACGTCCAGGACGGACAACGCCCTGCCTACCGCCGACATACCGCCGCCTTCCGGATGCCGCGCCGTCCTAGCCGTCGGGTGACCGCGTGAAATCTATGATCACCGCGCCGCGTCCGGCCGTCACCGCGTCGCTTTCACCTGATGAAACCGGACGCTACCGCCCTGGCGCCGCTGCCCGGCAACCTGTGAGTTCCCCGATCCACATGAGGCCATGAGAGGCACGCGCATGCTGCTGGACCTGTCGCCCGATGAGTTGTTGTCCACCACCCGGGCGGTACGCCACCGGTTGGACCTGTCCCGGCCGGTGCCGTGGGAGCTCATCCAGGAATGCGTCGAGCTCGCCGTGCAGGCGCCAACCGGTCGTAACCGGCAGCGATGGCATTTCGTCGTGGTCACCGACCGGGAGCGACGCTACGCGCTCGCGGACGTCTTCCGGAAGGCGGTCACCGCAGCCGACCCGCACGCCAGCCCGCTGACGCAGCGCGACGCCGAGCGGATGAACGCCTACCCGTCGTCGCTGTCCAAGATGCGCAGCGGCTTCCAGCACCTGTACGACAACATCCACCGCGTGCCCGCGCTCGTGGTCCCCTGCGTCGAAGGACGAACCGACGACGCTTCCGTCCTCGCGCAGTCGATGACCTGGGGCTCGATCCTGCCAGCCGTGTGGAGTTTCATGCTCGCCGCCCGTGCGCGGGGGTTGGGAACGGTGTGGACGACCGCACAGGCGCCCCTCGAACGCGAGATGGCCACGCTGCTGGGCGTCCCGTTCAACCGGGTGATGCTGGCCGCGTTCATTCCACTCGCCTACACCGTCGGTACCGAATTCCGACCGGCTCCCCGAGTTCCCCTGGGCCAGGTGCTGCACCGCAACCACTGGTAACAAGTGGGACGGAAGCGCCGGCGAGTGTCAACAGGCGGGGCGGCAACCCTGGTCGCCATCGCGTTCAAACTGGTTCCCGACCAGCAGAATGGCCAACTTCCGGACGCAACAGAGCCGCCGGATCAAGCTGGCTATCCGGGGTCCTCGAAAGAGGAGGCGAAGTTTCTTCGGGAATGTTTAAAAAATGCGCAGGAAATGCCCTCCAAGAGTGGGCCGTCAGGGACTCGAACCCTGAACTAACCGGTTAAAAGCCGGTAGAGGGTGTCTGAAAAGAGT